>DASSWH010000219.1:0-8520 GCA_035705175.1 Pseudidiomarina sp. | reverse complement strand
GGGAAGCGAATTGACAATGAAAGCGAGCCGTAAAATTCCAGACTTAGCAGCGCTAACCAGGCGGATGCAATGGGTCGTGATTGCAGGGACCTTAGCCATAGGTGCACTGGTTGGTTACCTTGCTGGGAACTGGCATGTTTTTGTCTTGCAAGACCAAGTGGCACAACTTGAAACACAAGTGGATAGTCTCTATCAACGTGCTGAGGAATTTGATTATCAGCAACATATGGCGAGTGTCGAGCTGGGGATAGAACAAGCAGCCACCAAGAGTTTGCAGCAAGAATTATTATCGGCACAAGATGAAAACTTTGCACTGCGGCGAGAATTGACGTTTTATCAAAAAATCATGGCACCTGAGCTCGAGGCCAGTGGTGTGGTGATTGATTCATTTGAATTGCAACCGAATCGCACGTCGGATCATTATCATTTTCGACTCGCTGTTGTTCAAATGGAACGGCAGCGAAGTCTAACGAAAGGACGAGTATCGATTCAATTGAGCGGACGATCGCAAGATGGAAGTGCGCAATCATATGATGTGTATGCACTCGCCAACCTTTCTGAAGCTGACCAAGAGTTCAGTATGCGCTATTTCACGGTACAAGCCGGTGACTTTGTGCTGCCTGACAATTTTTTACCGGAGCGAATCGATGTTGAAGTGACCGTTGCGGGGGGTACCAGTCAACAGCTGAGTAAGAGTTTTTACTGGAATCAATTATTAAAGCCGGACGCAAGACCAGAGGAAAGCTCGGAATCATTGAACACGAATGAACTGCCGGTGGACAATACTTGACCCTTTTACTCAGGTAAGCGAAAATAGGCACCGTCACTAAGAGGTACCAAAGATTATGACAGCAGCACAAGCAATGCCGATTCAATTTACTGAAGCGGCCGCAAACAAAGTGAAAACCCTAATAGCCGATGAAGAAAACCCAGATTTGAAACTGCGGGTTTATGTCACTGGCGGTGGCTGCTCTGGCTTCCAATATGGTTTTACTTTCGACGAGAAAGTGAATCCAGGTGACACCGAAATAGAAAAGAACGGTGTAATGCTGGTTGTTGACCCAATGAGTCTACAATATCTCGTCGGTGGCATTGTGAGCTATGAAGAGGGCTTGCAAGGCGCGCGGTTCTTTGTCGACAATCCAAATGCAACGACGACTTGTGGTTGTGGTGCGAGTTTTGCGGTCTAATTGTGCGGTTGCAAAGGATGAGTTCGCCGCGTAGTTGAGGTAAGATGATCTCCATCTTATTTAGCGATGTGAGGTCATTCATGAGTTCTTACGCACAGCATATTGCGACCGTTCAAGCGCGCTTCGATGCTGCTCTTGCTGCAAGTGGTTTTGATTCAGCACTCGTTTATGCTGGCCAGCCCCGGGTCGCATTTTTGGACGATAATCCAGCCCCCTATAAAGTGAATCCTCTGTTTAAATATTGGATTCCCGTCATTCGAAGCCCGAAAAGTGCGGTGTACTATGAGCCGGGTTCAAAACCGGTGGTGTTTTTGCACCAGCCGCGTGACTTCTGGCATGCCCATGTTGAAGTCCCACATGAAGAATGGCAGGACCATGTCGAGTTAGTCATTGTCGACGCTCCTGAAAAAATTCAAAGTTACCTTGGTGATAAACTCAAAAGTACCGCATTCCTGGGCGAAAACTTTGCCGAGCCTGTTGCGAGTTGGAATACCGCTGCGGTGAATCCTCAAGCATTAATTGACCATCTGCACTTCCATCGAGCCATTAAGACGACGTGGGAAATTGAGAATATGCGTCACGCCAACCTGTTGGCAGCCAAGGCGCACAATGCAGCACGAGATGCATTCTTCGCCGGTAAAAGTGAACTTGAAATCCATGCAGCCTACCTCGCCGCAATAAACTTCCGTGAATCTGAAGTGCCGTATAATAGTATCGTTGCCCTCAATGAGCACGGTGCGGTACTGCACTACGATGTTTACGAAACGCAAGCTCCAGCAGAGTCGCGCTCATTTTTGATTGATGCCGGCGCGCTATATCGCGGCTATTGTGCCGACATTACACGCACCTACGCACGTGAGAAGGGTTTTTATGCCGAACTCATAGACGCTGTTGATCGGGCTCAACAAGAGTTACTAACTGAAATTAAGCCGGGTATTAACTACTACCAACTCCATGTTTCTCAACATCTGAAAATTGCGCAAATTCTGAGTGATTTTGAGTTAGTGAAAGGCAGTGCGGAAAGTATTTATGAGCAAGGCTACAGTAGTCCATTTTTCCCGCATGGATTAGGACACTTTATCGGTCTACAAGTGCATGATGTCGGTGGCCACCAACGCAATGACCGAGGTGATATGTTTGACCGCGATCAGCGCCACCCATTCTTACGACTGTTACGTGACGTCGAAGTTGGACAAGTGTTTACCATTGAGCCTGGTCTGTACGTAGTTGATCAATTACTCGAAGATTTTGCCGGGAATAATGATTTCAATTGGTCGCGCATTGACGAGCTTCGACCTTATGGCGGCGTTCGTATTGAAGATAGTGTCGTGGTGGGTGAGAACGGACACAATGAGAACCTAACTCGCGATGCCTTCGCGAAACTGACCTAGTTTGTCTCAATTAGCCGGATAGAGTCCGCCCAGCACAGCGCTGCGGCGGGCGCCGGTCACTGCCGGTAAATTCCCAGGGATTTTCTCAACATAAGCATGCGCTAGCCAGGCAAAGGCAAAGGCTTCGAGCTGTTGTGGATGAATGCCAAGCTCGGCCACCGAACGCACTCGGCTATTGGGTAGGTGTGGCGCTAACGCTGTAACGAATGCTTCAACTAAAACTGGATTCAAGGCCCCGCCGCCAGCAAGGTAAACTTGATGCGGAAAACTGGGTAACCACGCGGTCATAGCGTGCACCACACTTACCGCAGTGAACTCCACCAACGTGCGTTGAATATCTGCTGGCGCATAGTTACCGATGTCGGGAACCTGCTGTTGCAACCAGCTCAGATTAAAGTAATCACGGCCTGTGCTTTTCGGTGGCTGCTGTGAGAAGAATGGGTCGGTCAGTAAGTGTTCCAACACTTTAGCCTGAACCTGTCCTTGAGCCGCAAAGCGACCATCACGATCATAATGAGTTGACGCACGTGGATGCTGCTGTTGCCACCAAAAGTCCAGTAGCGTATTCGCGGGACCAGTGTCGAAGCCGAGTACCTCAGAGGCATCGCCAGGCAACCAGGTTAGATTGGCGATACCACCGAGATTCAGTACCACTCGCTGCTCGTTTGGAACGGAGAACAATGCATGGTGAACCGCAGGAACCAGTGGTGCGCCTTGCCCCCCTAGGGCTATATCTTTACGCCGAAAATCAGCAATCACATCAATTCCCGTCTGTACCGCTAACGTATTCGGGTCACCGATTTGCAGCGTGTACGGTGTGTCGGATTGCGGCGAATGTCGAATGGTTTGACCATGACTACCGATGGCTCGGATGGAGTTCGGGACTATGTGTTCGCGAGTGAGAAAAACATGAATGCAGTCCGCGCAAAACTCGGCAAACTGCCGATCTAATTGGGCGGTGAAATGCAATTCGTTGCTTTGTACTCGGGTCAGCGCATCAAGCTGGTTTGCGAGGCTGCTGGGCAGCGCGAAGTACTGGTGCGCAAGCAGTTCTGGTTGCTGAGAAAAATCAGCGAGGACGATGTCGAGTCCATCCATGCTAGTACCCGACATCAACCCCAAGTAACGAGTCGACATAATCTTAGTTCATCGCTAATAAAACGCGCTTGTTATCCTGCAGCATCGCCATACGTTGATCTGCTATTTTTTTGAAACGAGGCATTTCGGTTTTTGCTAGAGCTTCGGCTTGCGGTAACTCAACGGTACGTGGGTTACGATGCACACCGTCGACCAAAAATTCATAATGTAAATGCGCTCCGGTTACACGGCCTGTCGCACCGACGCGACCTATCACTTCACCTTGACGAACTCGCTGGCCATGCTTCACCAACCGTTTGCTCAGGTGCAGATATTTGGTCACATAGCGCTCGCCATGCTGAATGAACACATAGTTACCATTGAGGTTGTTGTAAGCGCTGGCAATCACTTTGCCGTCGCCCGATGACATGACTGGTGTACCGACATTCGCGGCGTAGTCGATACCGTTGTGCGGACGAACTTGGCCTGTTACTGGATGCATACGACGTGGATTAAAACTGGAGCTGATATAAGTGAACTTCACCGGTGAACGCAAAAATGATTTGCGCATGGCTCGACCATCAGCTGTGTAGTAATCACCGTTATCGTGCAAAATAGCGACAAATGATTTATCACGATTCACAAACTCTGCAGCTAAGATGCGACCGTAGCCAACAAAGTCACCATCAGCATAGCGTTTTTCATAAAGCACACTAAATTCATCGCCAGACCGAATATCTAATGCAAAGTCGATATCCCAACCGAACATGTCGGCTAGCGCCATAATTTGGCTTTCATTCATGCCCGCATCGATAGCCGCATTCCAGAAATTTGACTTGATGGTAGCGTGCGCAAAGCTCTCGCGAACTTCAATAGACTTACTTTCTACTTCACTGACATAACCAGCGGCTGTTTTAGTAATAATTAAAGTCTCGATAGGACTTAATTGATAGGCTAACTGTATTAATTCGCCATCTTGATCACGCGCAAATCGCAGCGTGTCACCTGGATGAATTTTACGCAGAGTCTTTTCACCCTGAGGATCACGAGTCACTTGATAGAGTTGCTGGGGCGTTAGGCCCATACGGTCAAAAATGAGAGCAAGACTATCTCCGCGTCGTACTTCGTAACCGGTCCACTTGATATCGTTTAACTGAGCTGCTGGATCGGAAACCAACTCAATATCCGTGACTGCTTCTGCTGCTGCTTCGGGCTTTACTTCTGGCAACTTCAACTCTAACTGATAGCGTTGTCCGAGCATGAGCTCTTGTGTAGGAATCAAAGGGTCAGAAGTATGCTTTGAGGCACTCGCCGGCTCTGTTGGGATAAACAGAAACAATAACGTGAATGAGCATACTCCCGCTAACAACATTTGGTGTCGACGGGGTAGTTGTTTCACTAACGTAGTAGCGCGCCGCGCTGCTATCGCTGCGAGTTGTTGAGGAACTGACTTCATACTATTCCATCTGGTTAGCGCACAAATTTTCTTTTCTTATGACCGCAGAATAATACGAAGTGTGCTGATTTTCCAGTTGCTTTACCATACAATGCTGCGTTTACACCAATATTCTGTAGGTCAGGAGAAACAAGACTATGACAATGGCAGTGGCAGACGCGTTCGCAGAGTTAGCCCGAGGCACGGAAGAAATACTTCTAGCTGACGAGCTGAAAGATAAACTTTCGAGCGGTAAGCCATTGGTTATTAAGGCTGGTTTCGATCCGACTGCGCCTGACCTTCATCTCGGTCACACCGTTCTTATCAATAAGATGAAGGCCTTCCAAGACCTCGGACACAAGGTTGTTTTCTTGATCGGTGATTTTACTGGCATGATCGGCGATCCGACCGGAAAAAATGTCACGCGGAAGCCGCTGACCCGTGAAGATGTGTTGAAAAATGCACAAACCTATAAAGAGCAAGTATTCAAAATCCTTGATCCAGCCAAAACCGAAATCCGCTTCAATTCGGAGTGGATGACTGATTTGGGTGCCGCCGGAATGATTAAATTAGCAGCCCAGCAGACGGTCGCGCGCATGCTGGAACGGGATGATTTCAAAAAGCGTTATGCGGGCGGCCAGCCGATTGCCATCCATGAGTTTTTATATCCATTGGTACAAGGCTGGGATTCGGTAGCGCTTCAGGCCGATGTGGAATTGGGGGGTACTGATCAACGCTTCAATTTGTTAATGGGTCGTGAGTTACAGAAAGATGAAGGGCAACGGCCGCAAACCGTCATGATGATGCCATTACTAGAAGGGCTTGATGGCGTTCAAAAAATGTCGAAGTCACTCGGTAACTACATTGGCATTACTGAGCCTGCGACCGATATGTTTGGCAAGGTCATGTCGGTTTCTGATGATTTGATGTGGCGTTACTACGAATTACTCAGTTTCCGGCCACTGGATGAACTTGCTGGATTTAAACAAGCTATTGCGGCGGGAGCGAACCCACGCGACTATAAAGTGCTGTTAGCCAAAGAACTCATTGCTCGCTTTCATGATGAAGCGGCGGCAGAGGCAGCAGAACAAGACTTTATTCAACGATTTAGTAAGAATGCAATTCCAGACACCATGCCAGAACTTACGCTCACCAGTGACGACGGTTCATTAGCTATTGCAAATCTCTTGAAAGCCGCCGATTTGGTAGGCTCGACTTCAGATGCGATGCGGATGATTAAACAAGGTGCTGTCAAAATTGATGGTGAGAAAGTGGAGGATACGCGCCTCGTCGTGACTGCAGGATCCACGGCGGTTTATCAAGTCGGCAAACGCAAGTTTGCGCGAATCACCCTCAGTTGAGATCATTAACGCAACGACTTTAGCTCGCTTCGGGCGGCAATGCCGATTGCTGCTCGAAGCGCCGTTCAGGCCAGCGCATCAAGGTAAGGTGTTCGCCCCAAACGCAGCCAGTATCAAGTCCAATCACGTCATCTCGACCGGTTTCGCCCATCAGCGCTGCCCAATGTCCAAATACGAGAGTTTGTTCAGTAACCGGCCACAGTTCGAACCATGGGATCAGATGTTCTGGCTTGTTGCCAGCACTAGGCGCCATTTTAGCTTTGAGATCAAGCGCACCATCACTGGTACAAAATCGCATCCGAGTAAAGGCGTTAATGATGAAACGATAACGTTCAGCCCCGGCTAAATCATGTCGCCAAGTGGTGGGAGAGTCGCCATACATGTCGGCTAAAAACGTCTTGAGTTCAGCTGCACTGGCATCACGCAACAGTTTTTCTACTTCCCGCGCATACGTCGCTGCTTGAGTGGTTGTCCACCACGGGTAAATACCCGCATGACTCATCGCGCAGTCATAATCATGACGTAACAGTGGCTGCTGACACAGCCATTCAATCAACGTATCACGCTCGGCTGCCGGAAGGTTAAGCAGTGGCGCTAAGCGATCTTTTGGATTTGCTTCGCGTTGCCCCAGTAAAATAGCGAGTAAATTGAGGTCATGATTACCAAGCGTCATTTTAAAGCTCGTCCCCAGCTCGCGTATGAGTGTCCAACAACCGAGAGAATCTGGACCTCGGGCAACGAGGTCACCGACGCACCAGAGTTCATCGTGACGAGGATTAAATCCAACGCGATCAAGCAGACATTCAAGTTCTAAGCGACAACCTTGAATATCACCAACGAGATAGCGCGCCATTGATTAACCTCAGTGTAAGATATTCGGGATAGCGAGACGAAACGACGGTATTTCAACAATGAATTGTTCGCCGGTATGGGTGACCATGCCGTAGTGGCCATGCATCATACCGAGTGGCGTCGCAATGACGGTTCCGCTGGTATACGTGAAACTCTCTCCTGCAGCAATTTTTGGTTGCTGACCGACCACGCCATCACCGGCTACACGAGTAATTTTGTGATCCGCATCAGTAATTTGCCAAGACCGATTCAATAATTGCACTGGATGTTCACCATTATTGGTAATGGTAATGGTATAAGCGAAAACATACTGTCCTTCTGAAGGCACAGATTGGGCGTTTAAATACTGCGTTTTTACGTCAATCTCGATGTGGTTCATTCTCATAATACCAATTTGCAAGGCGACAAAAATCCGCTACAGAGAGCGTCTCGGGACGAGCATCGGGATCAATATCAAGTGCTCGTAGTTGTTCATCTGAAAGGATTGATTTCAGATTATTACGAATAGTCTTCCGCCGCTGATTAAATGCCATTAAACAGATCGTGTGCAACGCTTTTCGATCATGCACGGGATACGGCGATTCTTTATACGGAACCAGGCGGACAACAGCAGATTCAACTTTGGGCGGCGGTGTGAAAGCATCCGGCGGCACGAGTAAAACAAATTCAACGGCACAGGCTTGTTGCACACTCACACTAATGCGTCCATAGGCTTTGCTACCATGTTCCGCAGCTAGACGTTCGACCACCTCTTTTTGCAGCATAAAATGCATATCTTGAATAACATCCAAATGCTCAAGTAAGTGAAATATCAATGGCGTCGAAATATTGTACGGTAAGTTTCCAAAGACTCGCAGAGGTTCACCGTCGTCTACAAATTGCCGGAAGTCAGTCTTCAATGCATCACCACGATAGACCGTCAATTTTTTCGATAAAAAAGGATGACGCTCTAATCGATCCGCAAGATCTCTATCGAGCTCAACGACGGTCAGATGTTCAATACGTTCACAGACTGGTTCCGTCAGTGCTGCTAAGCCTGGACCGATTTCGATAAGGTGCTCGCCCGGCATCGGATGAATAGCATCGACTATATCGTTAATCACGAAGGTGTCGTGAAGAAAGTTTTGCCCGAAGCGCTTACGAGCACGATGACCTAAATGCGTTTTCGTCATGAATTCACCATGGCTAGGGCAGCGTCGAGCGCTATCTGCGCA
>DASSWH010000218.1:0-2286 GCA_035705175.1 Pseudidiomarina sp. | reverse complement strand
AATCACTTTGAACTGATTCATGCGGACTCCTAAAAACTTCGCAAGTTTGTCTCGTCCTAAGACTTTCATGTCACCTCGCAACTTCCCATAATGGGAATTAAATTTTGTTCACTCCTCTAGCTCAATCGAAATCAGGTTTCCTGTAGTCGGCAACTTGTGTGCGGAATCTCATAAATAGGCAAAAAAGCCCAATTAATTGCTAATTAGTCAAATTATACTAATATGTAAGCAGGAAGTGTGATGAAGAGGGCGAGATATGCAAGCTGTCGATGAATTTCACGAGCTGCTTGGCGAGCTGATCAAGCGCCATCGTGCGCAGCGCATGGATCAACAGGAGTTTGCGCTGCGGGTGGGGTGTAGTCCGAAAACGGTCTCGCGCATGGAGCAAGGTGTTCCAGTCAACTCGGAAACTTTGTTTACGGCGTTGGCGTTATTGGGGCAGCTCGATGCGTTTCTGGCTTTAGCAGATAGCCAGTTGAAAATAGTCAGTGATTTGCCTCAGCGCAAGCGCGACGGCTCGACTGCACCACGAGGACTCGACAATGACTTCTGAAGCTTATGTATTCATAGAAGGGCTAGAGTCGGAGCCTGTGTTGTGCGGACGGGTGTCATTGAACACACGTACTGAGGTGGGTACGTTTGTGTACGGCAAGTCATACTTGGCGCGGGCCAATGCATTTGCAATCGACCCGATTCATTTGCCGCTTACGGAAACCGAACACCTCTGCACCATCAACAAAGGTATTTTTGGAGTATTGAGTGACGCGGGCGCTGACTCGTGGGGTCGTAAGCTCATTACGCAGTTACACCGCACACAGCCACAGAATGAGTTAGAGTTTTTGATAGCAAGTGCCGCCATGGGAGTCGGCGCGCTAAGCTTCAGTCTCTCCCGCGAACGAACCAAGCCCAAGCTATCGCCTAACACCCTTGCCGATCTTGAATTACTTCGTCGTGGGAAGAATACCATTCTCGCTGCCGAGGAAGTGTCGGATGAAGTGCGACAAGCCTTCGTGTTCGGCTCATCGATGGGAGGCGCACGCCCGAAGACCTTGCTCACCCACCAAGGTCAAGAATACCTCGTGAAGTTCAATAAAGCGGATGATCTTTACAATGTGGCCCGCGTTGAACACGCTACCATGCGCATGCTCGACGAACTCGATGTTGTTCGCGTTGCAAGCTCAGAAGTTCTCAGTACCGGTGAGGATGACAGCGCAACTGAAGATGTCTTCCTTGTAAAGCGCTTTGACCGCAGCGCTGGCGCTGTGAGTCATCATTTTTTAAGTGCCAATACGTTGTTGCAACAAAGCTCTATCAGTCAGCTAAGTCTCAAAACTTGGTACAGTTATGGCCGACTGGCTGAGTTGTTACGTCAGCATAGTGCTGAGGCGAGCGATGCTATCGATCTCTACTACCGTATGGTTTTCAATGTTTTGATCGGAAATACCGATGATCATGCACGCAACCATGCCTGGCTCATGCCTCTCAATTTTCACGAGCAACATATTCCTCCGCAACAGGCATGGCGACTAGCGCCGGCTTATGACGTGCTGCCTATCAATGCCAGTCGGCAACATGGTTTGGGTATTGGTGATTATGGCCGTGAAGGCACCAAGGAAAACATGCTGTCACAAGCTAAGCGATTTGGATTGCAAGACTTCAAAGCGCGTAAAATTATTGATGATGTCAGTCAGTTGGTTGCGGAGTGGCCTCATTATTTTCGGCAAAACCATGTCAGCGCAGGGGATATCGAGCGAATTCGAAACATTGTCCCTCAGCTGCCCTGATTTGGTATGCTGTAGGCACGGTTAACTAGAATAAAAAACAACAGGAGCAAACCATGTTTGATATGAAGCGCATTGCGCTAGCAGTGTCGTTGGCATTGGCCGCGACCGCATGTTCGGAAGCACCGAAAACCAATGCAGCAACTGAAGCACAGCCGGCGGCGGAACAACAGGCCCAGCAACAGACTGAATCGGAAAAAGCAAATCAGCTGTTTGAAGATATTTTTATGGATGCGGTGATGCGCAGTCCTATGTATCAGTCTTACTTGGGTATCAAAGATGACCAAGATAAGTGGGACGATATCTCACCCGCTCAGGCCGAAGAAGAGCTCGCTATCGCGAAGGCTAACCTAGAGAAGGTCGAGGCGATTGATGAGAGCAAATTAAACGAGCAAACCTACCTGAGCTGGCAGTTGATGAAGCAAGAGTTAGAGCACGAAATTGCTGACTACAAATGGCGTCACCATAACTATCCAGTCAATCAAATGTTCGGTATGCATTCGAG
>DASSWH010000217.1:0-5745 GCA_035705175.1 Pseudidiomarina sp. | reverse complement strand
CGCGGAACTGAGTAGTCAAACCGAATTGGAACAATTACGCCAGGCGGCAGCCCAGGTTACCCAGCAATTAATGGACGATCCGAACAATCAATCATTGTGGCAATTGTTGCAATGGCTACATCAACAAGAACTGGAATTATTAAAAGCTAACTTTGCGCCACGTCAAAACTGGCAACAAGCTTAAGGAGTACGAACGATGAAGTGGTTAAAACTTATTACTGTAGTTGGGCTTGTCATATCTGCTCATTATGCAACGACGGTTGCGGCGAAAGAAGTAGACCAAACAGTATCGGTTGAACCTGGTGTGCAGGTATTCGTTGATAACATGCGTGGTCAGGTGAAGATTCTGGGATGGGATCAATCATCTGCGACTATCTCCGGCACCATTGACGAGGAAGCGACGGACTTTGTTTTTGAAAAGCGCGGTAATGCGTTAATTGTTGAGGTCAAAATGCCGCGTAATCAACGCTACTACAATGACAATGGATCGGATCTGGTCTTACGCATTCCACATGAATCTATGGTCGACGTAAGCGGTATTTCCTCGGACTTTACGGTTAAAGATATACGGCAAGGCACTCGCGTCACGACCATTAGTGGCGATATTGATGCCAATAGCTTGGATCAGAATGTCCGCTTGAAGACCACCAGCGGCGATATCTCTGGGCGCAAATTAAATGGCGATGTGGAATTGGTATCGGTCAGCGGTGATGTGAATGACGCTGATGGCGACCAACAGCGTGGTTTATTTCAGTCGACCAGTGGGGATGTCGCGGTGGTCACCAATGCTGGTGAAGTTCGTGCCGAGTCTATTTCCGGCGATGTGAACTTGACGACAGAGCGCGCGAGTGACGTCCGGGCAACGTCGGTCAGCGGTGATGTGAGTGTGCGGGTTGAGCTGGATGATAATGGTCGTTTGCGTGGTAACACAGTCAGTGGTGATTTGGCGATTACGTTTAAGGGCACAGCGAACTTTCGACTGGATGCTGAGGCAAGCGCAAGTGGTGATATTATCAATCGTCTAACGGATGATGAGCCACGTCGTCCAAAGTATGGACCAGGTGCGAGTCTGACGATGACCGTAGGGAATGGTTCTGGTAACGTCAAGTTGAACTCGGTGAGCGGAAATATCGTCATTCGAAATTAAATACCTCTGTAAAAAGCGGGTTGCTTGACGCAATCCGCTTTCTTCATTCTGCTAGTTTTTGTATAGTCTCCCTCTAGCCAAATTATTCGAGCAGCGGGACAAGCATGGCCACTTCGCGCACCAAGGAAAAACCGCGCAACGACGCGAAACTAGATGCGATCAAAACACCTCCTCATTCAATTGAGGCAGAACAATCAGTATTAGGTGGTCTCATGTTGGATAACAACGCCTGGGATACTATTGCCGGTGAACTGATTGCGGATGACTTTTATCATCGTGGTCACAAACTTATTTTTACCGCAATGCATCGGCTTGCCGATCGCACGCAACCTATCGACTTAGTGACCGTCTCCGAATCGCTAGAATTATCTGGTGAGTTGCAAGATGTTGGAGGCTTTGCCTATTTGGGTGAAATTGCGAAAAATACCCCGAGTGCCGCTAACATTCGGGCTTATGCTCAAATTGTGCGGGAACGCGCGGTCATTCGAGAAATGATTGCGGCAGCCAATGAAATTGCTGAGTCGGGTTTTGATACACAGAACCGAACGTCGAGCGAATTGCTCGATATTGCCGAGAGTAAGGTTTTTAAAATTGCTGAAAAACGCACGAGTGCGACGGATGGGCCCCAGCCCATTACGCCGATATTAGAGCGTACTATCAACCGCATCGATGAGCTGAGTCGTAGTAAGAATCATAACGGTGTGACCGGAGTCTCGACCGGGTTTTATGATCTCGACCAAATGACTGCTGGTCTGCAGCCGTCTGATTTAATTATTGTTGCTGCTCGTCCTTCAATGGGTAAGACCACGTTTGCAATGAATTTATGTGAAAACGTCGCCATGCGAAACGACAAGCCAGTTTTGGTTTTTAGCTTAGAGATGCCGTCAGAGCAGATTATGATGCGGATGTTAGCATCGCTCAGTCATGTGGACCAAACGCGCATTCGAACCGGCCGTCTACAAGATGAAGAGTGGACGCGAATTGCGTCAACCATCAATATTTTGAAAGAAAGAAATAACATGTTTATTGATGATTCGTCGGGTCTTACACCAACTGAACTGCGCTCTCGAGCTAGACGAGTATTTCGTGAGTCAGGTGGTTTATCCATGATTATGGTTGATTATCTTCAGTTAATGACCGTTCCAGGGATGTCCGAGAATAGAACGCTAGAGATTGGTGAAATTTCGCGCTCGTTAAAAGCGCTAGCGAAAGAACTGCAAGTTCCCGTCGTTGCTCTCTCTCAGTTAAATCGCTCGTTAGAGCAACGGACCAACAAACGCCCGGTTAACTCTGACTTGCGGGAATCTGGTTCAATCGAGCAAGACGCCGACGTGATTATGTTCATTTATCGAGATGAGGTGTATCACCCCGAGTCAGAAAACAAGGGGCTGGCTGAAGTGATTATAGGTAAGCAACGGAATGGACCGATCGGTTCCGTTGACCTTAAATTTCAAGGCCACTTATCACGTTTTGAAAACTTGGCTCGGCGCGAACCAGACGAACATTCACGTCATTAAATCGAACGACTCTTAGTTGGTATGGCAATCTTGGCACAACCCATGTGCCTCGATGGTCTGCGTTGCGACGCGAAAACCTTGCCCTTCAGCTTGTTTGCGTAGCGCGTCGTAAACACCATCTGATTGAATCTCCTGAACGGTGCCACAGGAATCACAGATCAACATCTGCACTGGATGCTGGTGGTCAAAATGGCTGCACAAGACGTAGCTATTTGACGATGTGATTTTGTGAACGAATCCTTGCTCTTGCAAAAAGTCCAAAGCACGGTAAATCGTCGGTGGCTTGGCATTAGGTACAGCAGCACGTAGCTTATCTAGCAGGTCATAAGCACCAACTGCACCAGATTCACCCGCGAGGATCTCAAAGACCTCACGGCGCGCTGGCGTTAGGCGAGCACCGCGTTGTTCGCATATTTTTTCGGCTTTGGTAATCAGCCGTAATGTTTCTTTTGAAGTCATAAACAGAGTTTACCACGCGGTTCATGGCTGGGATAGACTCAGTAACCTAGCTTTCTCGATTCATTTTCTAGAGTGAGAATAATAATGAAGAAGTGGTTTGTAGGATACCTTTTCGTTGTTTTGATGAGCGTTGCCGGGGTTGCTTCCGCAACTGATGTTGATCTGAGCGAATATAATGTTGATCAGTTGCAACAAGGTATGGCGGCGGGTGAATTTAGCAGCGTGGATATAGTCGATTTCTATTTAGCTCGAATTCATCAGCACAATCATGACGGAGCTAACCTGCGCGCAGTCAACTCTTTGTTGGATTATGAAGCATTGCACCAGCGTGCTCGGGAACTGGATGCGGAGCGCGCAGGCGGTACTATTCGCGGTCCGTTGCACGGCATTCCGGTGTTATTGAAAGACAATATTGATACGGCTGATGGATTGCCAAACACGGCTGGATCGTGGTTGTTGCGTGATCACTATGCTCCAGATGATGCCTATATCGTGCAACGGTTACGTGAAGCTGGGGCCATCATTATGGGGAAGGCCAACTTGAGTGAATGGGCTAACTTTCGGTCGACTGCATCAGCCTCAGGTTGGAGTAGTTATGGTGGACAGGTAAAGAACCCATTCGACACGTCACGCACAGCATGCGGCTCCAGTTCGGGTTCAGCAGTGGCGGTAAGTGCAAACTTTGTCGCGCTTGCTGTGGGTACCGAAACTGATGGCTCTCTCACTTGTCCGGCTACGATCAACGGTGTCGTCACAATAAAGCCGACCGTTGGTCTGTTGAGCCGCGATGGCATTATTCCCATTTCGTCGAGTCAAGATACTGCAGGCCCATTGACTAGAACTGTGCGTGATTCGGTGTACATGCTGAGTGCGATGGTTGGAAAGGATAGCGCGGATTCTGCGAGCTTTGAATCGACAGCTGACTTCACCGCACATTTGAAGGCGGATGGTCTGCGCGGTAAACGTATCGGCGTGGTACGAGAACTGACTGGCTACCACGCTGAGGTCGACGCTTTGTTCGAACAGCAGCTTACGGTGCTAAAGGAGGCAGGGGCAGAGCTCGTTGATGATTTGTCATTTCCCAATGGACGCAACTGGGGAGGCAATGAATTTACGGTACTATTGCATGAGTTCAAGGCTGATCTAGAAGCATACTTTAAGGCTAGCCCTCATCAACATTACGCCACATTGACTGATTTAATTGCGGCCAACGAGGTTCATGCAAACAGAGTCATGCCCTGGTTTGGACAAGAACTATTTTTGTTGGCTGAGCAACGAACTGCAGAGCAGCAAGCCGAGTATGAGCAAGCTCGTGCTGACGCAAAACGGAAAGCTGGGGTTGAAGGTATTGACGCCCTATTGAACGCTCATGACTTGGACTTGTTAATTGCTCCAACGGGCGGGCCAGCTTGGAAAATTGATCTGATCACTGGGGACCATTTCTTGGGTTCAGCAAGCGGTGCAGCTGCGGTTGCAGGTTATCCGCATATCAGTGTACCCATGGGGTTTGTCCGTCATCTGCCAGTCGGTTTGAGTTTCTTTGGAACTGCTCATAGTGAGCCAACACTGATCGAGGCAGCCTTCGCTTTTGAGCAACGCACTCAGGCGCGGCGAGCACCGCAGTTAACCCCAGCCTTCTGATTGTGAAGGGGGCTTAAAAAACTAGCATTGAGCTCTGGGGCTGGTATCATACGCAACCCCAGATTAACGGTGTTTGAGTTAGGCCAAGAAAGTAAATAGTGATGAGTAAAATAATTGCAGTAGCGCCCATGCTCGATTGGACCGATCGGCATTGCCGCTATTTTCACCGACAATTTTCTCAATCTGCTGTGCTGTACACCGAAATGGTGACCACAGGGGCGATTCTATTTGGCCAACAAGATCATTTGATGTTTGATAGTGCTGAGCAGCCCGTTGTGCTTCAACTTGGTGGCAGTGACCCTGTCGCAATGGCAGAATGCACCGCAATTGCAGCAGAGCGTGGGTATGCAGAAGTGAACATTAATGTCGGATGCCCGTCTGAGCGAGTTCAAAACGGTAGCTTTGGTGCTTGCCTGATGACGACGCCGGATACGATTGCCGACTGTGTTCAAGCAATGCGGAAAGCGGCGCCGAGGACACGCATTTCAGTCAAAACTCGTTTGGGCATTGATGAGCATGACAGTGACGAGTTTTTACAACGATTTTTAGAGCCAGTCATGGACGCTGGCTGTCAGTACTTTACTTTGCATGCGCGCACCGCGTGGCTGAAAGGCCTGAGTCCAAAGCAGAATCGTGAAATCCCACCACTCCAGTACGATCGTGTCTATCGGATGAAAGATCGCTATCCCCACCTGCACCTAAGTATTAACGGTGGTATTAAAACTCCAGCAGCTATTCATGAGCAACTGCAACGCCTTGACGGAGTCATGATTGGTCGCGAAGCGTATCAAAATCCCGAGCTAATCGGTTCCTTTGACGAACTCTTGGGGGAGCAAACGCAGGCCCCCAGCACGGAGCAGGTTATTGCGGCGATGATTCCCTATATTGATAACCATGTTGCAGCAGGCGGTCGAGTTTGGCATGTAGTTCGACACATGCTGGGGTTGTTCAATGGTCAGCCGGGAGCGAAACGCTGGCGCC
>DASSWH010000216.1:0-8911 GCA_035705175.1 Pseudidiomarina sp. | reverse complement strand
TTCTTTACAAAGGTGTAACCCGGATTCGTTTTCAAGTACTCGACACACCGATTACGGCAGGTCCGGCAGCAGGCATCGCCAGCATTTGGCCCTATTCTGAAAAGCATATGTTAATGGTCGGTGGCGATCTCAACCATCCCCAAGCTCGTCCACGTATCGTTGAGTTTAAAGATGGTGATTTCATTGATTGGCCAGAGCCCCCTCTCGAGGGCGCACTGTATAGTTTGACAATTACCCCAACCAACAACGTATTGGTTACGAATCCGAGTGGTGCGGCTCTGCATGACGCTGCGACCGATACCTGGACTCAAATTAGCGCTGCAAATATCTGGAATAGCGCCTGTGTAGCTGATCACTGCTATCTTGTTGGAAAGGATGGCTACATCGGTAAATTCACAGTAAACGGTGAATAGGGAACAGATAATAGAAAACCTAAAGACTAAAAACTTGAGATTATTGCTCTAGTTTTGGTCAGTTGTGTTCACCTTTCACTGTTCACTAAGCAGCGCTGTTCCGCCGGTGAGATGACTGACTTGACAGAAACCATGCCGACTGAGCACTTGCGCCGCAACGGCACTGCGATGGCCGGAGCGGCATAAGCACACGATAGGACGTTGTTCGTACTCGTCTCGGTGATCGTAAATGAATTGCGTGAGTCGTGTCAGGGGAACATTCACAATCGCAGCCGGTAAATTCAGTGGATTGACCTGATGTTCCTGTTGTTCGCGAACATCAACGACCAAGGTTTCTGGTCGTTGCAGCCAATTTTGTTGTTCTTCAAGGGCAATATCGACTAACTCACAACAGCGTTGTCCTTGCGTTAATTCACCGATACGAAATGCAACCGAGAACTCGTCGTCATCACGTGGGCATAATAACGTTTGTTCGTGCACCAGTTGATTCAGTAGCTTCGGATTAGCCTGCTCACCGATAAAGGCGAAATCCACGTGAGCTTTTGCACCGGGTGCAATCGGTGAACTGAGCAGATAAATCGGTTGTCGCGAGCCCACTCGGTACAATCGGCGATTACCAACCAGCAAACAACCATCAACAGGCACTTCACATTCGACCGGAGCGCTACAGGTGGTTAGGGTTGCATGGAATGGCCAGCCTACCGCATCTCGAGCCGCGTCACAGCCGCTGGCGCAGAGTAACTGAGCCAGCATGGCCGCTGGGCTGCCAGCCGCGTGTGGCGAGGTCGTCAGTACGGCTTTTACGCGGTAGTGTTGACAGGCGACCAGCTTCTCAATTCGCTCAGCTAACTCAGGTCGGGGATCGATAACTGCCATCTCGCGGGCACTGCGGTCGATCACCACATAGCAACATTGGTTATCGAACCGTAATTGCACTAATCCGTCGAGCTCTGAATCTATATCTTCATTGGTATCTGCAACTAACAAACACGATTGACGTAAGGCTCGGGCCGCATCTTTAATCCGTTCACAGGCTGAGGTAATCATGGTAGCTGAAGTCGCCGGTCCAAAGGACAAACGAATGGCCGATTGCGATCGCCAATCTTCGAGTCCCATCGCGTCTAGCACGAAACTTCGTGGTACTTTTGAACTGCATGCGGATCCCGAACTGACACGTATATTGGCTGCATCAAATACATCCATAATGTCACGCGATGGCACACCACGAACAGAGAAATTGAGCGTGGTCGGAACCGAGTGCTCCAACGCATGATTCAGTTCGAGCGTGGGAAATGCTTCACGTAAGGCGGCTAACAATTGCGTCCGGTAATCCACCAGAACTGGTTGCGGATGAAACGTCTTTTCATCCTTCTCAAGGAGAACTTCGAACAAGGCATGCAGCGCCGCAATACCGGGCAAGTTTTCAGTACCTGAACGTAACCCTTGTTCTTGACCGCCGCCGATGATCAACGGAGTAAATGCAGCACCTTGGCGTACGTACAAAAAGCCAATACCTTTCGGACCATATAACTTATGTCCGCTAAAAGGAGCATAGTCGATACTCGTTGACGCCAACCGTAACGATTGCTTCCCGAGTGCTTGCACACAATCAACCATCCAAGGCACGCTAGGATTATGATTGCGAATGACTCGCTCTAGTGTTTCTAAGTTTTGTTGAACGCCGGTCTCATTATTCACTGCCATCGTACATATCATCGCGGCTTCGCCGACATGTTGCGCGATAAAGTCATAATCGAGGAGCCCATTCGCATCGACTGGAATAGCCTTCAGTTCAGCTGAAATATTCAGTATCGAACGCCAATGCTCCAAAGCTTGGGGAACAGCCTTGTGCTCAGTCGCACCATAAAGCAACCAACGTTTCGGTCGTTGTTCGCGTTGACTCGTCTGCAACGCTGAAAGAACGGCGGTTTGAATCCCCTCAGTTGCCCCACTCGTAAAAATTAGGTGACCTTGTCCAGCACCAATGACCTCTCGACCGAGACGCCGTGTGTCATCGAGAATATAGCGGGCTTGAAGGCCGGTAATGTGGCTACTGCTCGGATTACCAAAAACATGTGCCATGACATGTTCAACGGCTTTCGCAATACGTGGAAGAACCGGAGTCGTGGCATTACAGTCGAGGTATATTTCAGCCGACTTGGGACGAATTTGAACGGGCGTAACCATCGCTGAGAGACTGCTCCTTTGTGTCTGTAGCTATTAGTTAGTCGTTAGTGGCTACTAGAAAACACCGAACTGCGCCCGTCTAATAGCAAGTAACCCGTAGCGAGCAACGCCGTTTTATTTGATGCGGTTTTGTTGCCACTGCTCTTCTTTGGCCATTCGTGCTTTGCGTTCATCACACGGCTCATCGCAATCACAAGCTTTTTCCATGCCCAAAGCACCAATACCACCGCAACTTCCAGAAATCGTTTTACGTTGCACAATAAAGCCAACCGACATGGCTAACACCACCACCAAAAAGATGGCGAATACGGCTAAAAATAATTCCATGCGGACCTCCTGACTAACTCTCTTTGTACGCTCTGCTATTGAGCAAGTAATGGTTCGAATGCCGTACTTGCTATCTCGCGAAAGCCATCTTTATCACGGGTAACCAGTAAAACCGCTAAGCCTTTGCTTTCGGCAAAAGCGAGCGCTTCTTCCGCTCCCATCACCGATAATGCCGTCGCATAAGCGTCCGCATTCATTGCGGTATCCGTTATTACGGTAACGGACACTAAGTTGTGCTGAATCGGATACCCCGTGCGAGGATCGATTAAATGAGATAGGCGTCTACCGTTCTCTTCGTAGTAATTACGATAATCACCAGATGTCGCAATGCCTGCATCTCCTGGTTCGACAATACGTTGCACAGCACGTTCCGTTGAAATCGGTTTTTCGATTGCAATGCGCCACGGCTCATCACCGGGTTTCTGCCCTTTGGTACGCATTTCACCACCAATTTCAACAAGGTAATTATGAATTTCCATCTGCTCTAACAACGAGGCTACTCGGTCAACACCATAGCCCTTTGCGATTGTCGACAAGTCGACATAGAGATCGGGAACGTCTTTACGGAGCTGATGATTGTCGACGTGCAACAGTTTATAACCGACTTGATCCTGAACGGCAGCAATATCCGCTGGGGTGGGAATATCAACCGGTCGACCGTCTGGGCCAAACCCCCATAAATTCACCAATGGGCCCACCGTTATATCGAGTACACCATCGGTTTCTTCGGCAATTTCAATAGCGCGGCGAACGACCACTTCCAGAGCACGTGATATAACGACCGGCTCCGTGGTTTGCTTGGCATTAAACAGCGATAATTCGGACTCAGGGTCATAAGTCGACATTTGACTGTTCACTTGCTCCAACACGCCGTCGACCCGCTCTTTAATCCATTCAGGATCATATTTCGGATTTGCAGTGACGTAACGAATCGAGTAGGTGGTCCCCATCGTTTCGCCTGTCACGGACAATTGTTGAGGTGCATGTGTACATGAAACGAAAAAGGCCAGCCCCACAAGGGCCAGCCAGATTCGTGCATTCGACAATAATGTCATTTGCATTTTCTATTAACCACCAAAGTCATCCAACATGATGTTTTCATCTTCAACACCAAGGTCTTTTAATAACTTAATGACCGCAGCGTTCATCATGGGTGGTCCACACATGTAGAACTCACAATCCTCTGGAGCTTCATGATCCTTCAGATAATTCTCGTACAAGACGTTGTGGATAAACCCAGTGTCGCCTTCCCAATTATCCTCAGGCTGCGGATCAGACAATGCCACATGCCAATCAAAGTTCTCATTTTCACGTGCCAACATATCGAAATCTTCTACATAGAACATTTCTTTCTTCGACCGCGCGCCATACCAGAATGACATTTTACGATTCGTATTAATACGACGCAGTTGATCAAAAATATGTGACCGCATTGGTGCCATGCCTGCACCACCGCCGACAAAGATCATTTCCGCTTCGGTTTCCTTCGCGAAGAACTCACCGAATGGTCCTGAGATGGTCACTTTATCGCCTGGTTTCAAGCTAAAGATATAGGATGACATTTTACCCGCAGGCAGACTCAAGTTGTTGGGTGGCGGAGTTGCAATCCGCACGTTCAACATGATGATCCCTTTCTCTTCCGGGTAATTCGCCATGGAGTAGGCACGAATCACCTCTTCGTCTACCTTGGATTCCACATCAAAGAAGCCAAAGCGTTCCCAATCACTGCGGAAACGATCCGCAATATCGAAGTCTTTATATTTGACGTGATGGGGTGGTGCCTCGATCTGAATGTAGCCACCCGCACGGAACGGCACATCTTCGCCTTCCGGTAGCTGCACCACAAATTCTTTGATAAAAGTCGCGACGTTGTCATTCGACTTCACCGTGCAATCCCACTTACGAATACCAAATACCTCTTCAGGTAATTCGATTTTCATATTCTGCTTCACGTTTACCTGACACGATAAACGACAGCCTTCAAGAGCTTCTTTGCGATTAATATGATCACGTTCAGTTGGCAAAATCTCACCGCCGCCCTCTTTAATGACCACCCGGCACTGACCACAAGAACCACCGCCACCACATGCTGAAGACACGAATATCCCAGCATTTGCGAGTGCACCCAATAGCTTGGTGCCTGGCTGCGTTGTGATTTTTTTGTCAGCGTCGTCGTTAATCAAAATTTCGACATCACCCTGAGGTACTAATTTCGACTTCGCCACCATGATGACTGCAACCAAAATCAATACGATCAAGGTAAACATGCCTACGCCGAGTCCAATGAGTACTAACTCTTGCCCTTGCATCGACTATTACCTCTCGTTAATCCGTTTCAACCGTTACCGGTGCTTATAGGGATACGCCAGAAAATGACATAAAGCCCAAGCCAATTAGACCCACTGAAATAAACGTGATACCCAATCCACGTAAACCGTCCGGTACGTCTGAATATTTTAGTTTTTCACGTACGGCGGCGAGGGCTACAATTGCTAGCGCCCAGCCGATACCACTGCCGATTCCGTAGACCACACTCTCGCCAAAGGAGTAATCACGCTCAACCATGAACGCAACCCCACCAAAGATGGCGCAGTTCACAGTAATCAGCGGCAGGAAGATACCTAACGCGTTATAGAGAGAGGGTACATATTTGTCGAGGGCCATCTCAAGAATTTGTACCAGCGCTGCAATCACACCGATGAACGTCAAGAAACGTAAAAAGCTCAGGTCTGCATCTGGAAAACCAGCCCAAGTCAATGCACCTGGCGCCAAAATATTATGGTATACCAAGTTGTTCACTGGCACCGAAATACCCAGTACCACGATAACCGCAACACCGAGGCCGAAGGCTGTCGTAACTTTCTTCGATACTGCCAGAAATGTGCACATACCGAGGAAGAACGATAGAGCCAAGTTCTCAACAAAAATCGCTTTAATAAATAAACTTACATAAGCTTCCATGGTCGGCTCCTTATTCCTTCGGCTCTACTTGTTCGGTGCGGAAGGTACGGAGTACCCAAATAAAACCACCGATGATGAAGAAGGCACTTGGCGGTAATACCAAGAGTCCGATTGGCTGATACCAACCACCTTCCGAAGCTAACGCTAGGATTTGATAGCCAAACAGACTACCCGAGCCAAACAATTCACGAATGAATCCTACGGTAAGGAGCACGACCGAATAGCCAAGACCGTTGCCGATACCATCCAAAAACGAGAGCATCGGAGGGCTCTTCATGGCGTAAGCCTCAGCACGTCCCATCACGATACAATTGGTGATGATCAAGCCAACGAACACCGAGAGTTCTTTGGCAATGCTATAGGCGTAGGCGCGAAGAATTTCATCGACAACAATAACCAAGCTCGCGATGATCGTCATTTGTACGATAATCCGCACACTCGAAGGAATGTGATTCCGAATTACCGATATAAATAAATTCGAAAACGCCGTTACAAGGGTCAAGGCCAAACACATGACCACTGTATTTTCCATTTTTGACGTCACCGCCAACGCTGAACAAATACCGAGGATTTGAAGCGCAATTGGATTGTTGGCGAAAATCGGTCCAAATAGGACTTCTTTCACTTCTTTTGCACTAGCCATTACCTAGCTCCCCTTTGCGAATTTTTTCAAGTAACGGACCATAAGCTTTATCGCTGAACCAGTATTGGAACGTATTCTCAACACCGTTACTGGTTAGCGTCGCACCAGACAGCGCATCGATATCATGTTCTTCGCTGGTCACATTTTTAGTCACGTCAATTTGTACGGTTTCCATTTCATCGCCGTACACTTCTTTACCTTGCCAGCTTGCAACCCACTGTGGATTCTGAATTTCGCCGCCAAGACCTGGAGTTTCGCTATGCTCATAGAAGTTAATACCGCGAATCGTATTCATATCAGATTCGAGTGCTAGCAATCCGTACATCGTACCCCAGAGACCATAGCCGCGGATAAATAGGACGACCGTTTCAAGATTACCGTTCTCATCATTGATAAAGTACAGTTTGGTGACGTCTTCACGCGCACCAATGCCAGCGATGTCATTCGACTTCTCAAGCTTCGTACCCATGCCAGGCTTCTTTGCTGCTGCGATCGGATCATAGTCGGTTGGACTTTTCCCATCGACCTGTTCGACATATTCCAACGTATTTAGATTCACCAGCCGAGTATCGACACGGTCATTAAACACCGCAACAACGTCCGTCGATGGTTCCAACAGACCGGCCGCATCCAGCACGTTCCGTTGCATATCTAAAGCAGCATTTTTCACCTGCAAAGGTTTCAAGCCAACCGCTGCACCAGCAACGATAATCGAACACACTAAACAGAGCGCGATAACGACAAATAACGTTTTGCCGAGCGATTCATTCTTCTTAGACATTACGTGCTAGCCTCCGCTTGATGTTCGCTTGAACCACAAAGTGGTCAAACAGTGGCGCAAATACGTTCGCAAATAGAATCGCAAGCATAATACCCTCCGGGTACGCCGGATTGACGACTCGAATGAGTACTGTCATCGCACCAATCAAAAAGCCGTACGCAAATTTGCCTTTGTTTGTAAACGAAGCTGACACGGGGTCAGTTGCCATGAACATCATACCAAAGGCAAAACCACCAACCACTAAGTGCCAGTACCACGGCATCGCGAACATGGAGTTGGTTTCACTGCCAATCGTGTTAAACAGCAATGACAACGCCACCATACCTACAAATACGCCACCCACGATACGCCATGAGGCGATTCGGAAATAAATCAGGGCCAGACCGCCGATCAAAATCATGAGGGTTGATACTTCACCCATCGATCCTTGAATGTTGCCGAGGAATGCATCCCACCACAATGCGGTATCTGCAAAATAGTTGGTCCCCGTTGCAGCCTGACCAAGCAGGGTTGCCCCAGAGAAACCGTCAACCGCAGTCCAAACTTGATCACCTGAGATACTGGCTGGAAAAGCAAAATACAAAAATGCTCGACCGGTAAGCGCTGGATTCAAGAAATTACGCCCCGTACCACCGAATACTTCTTTACCAATGACAACACCGAAAGTAATACCCAATGCCACCTGCCAAAGCGGAATCGTGGCTGGTAGCGTTAGTGCAAACAGCACAGAAGTAACAAAGAAGCCCTCATTCACTTCGTGTTTGCGGATCGTCGCAAACATGACTTCCCAGAAACCGCCAACAATAAAGGTTGTTGCGTACACCGGAACAAAGAAGCAGGCGCCATAGAATAATTTACCAGCCCAGCCGGCAGCACTTAAGTCACCGCCCAACATGTGGAACAGTCCGACTTGCCAGATATCTGCCAATTGATAACCATTCGCCAAGGCGATTGATGCCTGGTTACCGACGTTGTACATCCCCCAAAACATAGCCGGGAATGTCATCATCCACACTAAAATCATAATGCGCTTCAAATCAACGTTGTCGCGCACATGCGTCATACTTTTCGTCACTTTACCCGGGGTGTAGAGAATCGTGGCTACTGCCTCGTAAAGGGCGTACCACTTTTCATATTTCCCGCCTTTTTCAAAGTTCGGTTCAATGCGCTCAATATAGTTTTTTAAGCTCATGATTAACCCTCTTTCTCTATTTCGGTCAACATGTTACGCAGAACCGGACCGTACTCATATTTGCCTGGACAAACGTAAGTACACAGGGCCAAATCTTCTTCGTCCAACTCCAAGCAACCCAATTTTTGTGCTTGCTCTGAATCACCGGAGAGAATATCTCGCAGTAAAATGGTTGGTAAGATATCTAACGGCATAACACGCTCGTAGTTGCCAATAGGCACCATGGCACGATCAGAACCATTGGTTGATGTAGTCATGGCGAACTTTTTGCTCGGGCTAAAATGGCCTGCAAATGCACGAGTAACGGAGTGTTGATTCACACCTGGCTTGATCCAGCCGAGGAACTCTTTGTTATCACCTTCAGGCAGAACACTCACTTGCACGTGAAAACGACCTAACCATTGGTG
>DASSWH010000215.1:0-3248 GCA_035705175.1 Pseudidiomarina sp. | reverse complement strand
GGTATGGCTTGAATGAGAAATATTGGCAATGAAATGCCAAATCCGATGGCCTCATGATCACCTTTGCTGACGAAAGCAGAAAACTCGAAAATCGCGAATACAAATAGCGTAATAAAAAGTAGACCGAGTAGTTGCCCCGCTTTCAAGTAGAAATCCATTTTCATTGTTTTTCCTTTCACTAAGAGTGCTATTTGAGCCTTGCATTGCGTTGGCTGTCAACTGTCATGAATGGTTCATAAAAGCGGTATATAGTCGGTGGTATTGAGCTTCATTTCTGCCCACAGACAGCCGATGACCTTATACCTTCCTGAGCAGCAATTACATAGATCTGTTAGTGCCATACAACATACTACGGACCGGCTTGAAGCGGCTCTGGAGCTGTTGCTTGAGAATGCTTCATTGACGGCGGTGTTTCAACCCATAGTGGATATCGACCAAGGCCCAATTGTCGGCTATGAAGCGCTAATACGGGGACCGGAAGGTCATCCGCTGCATCGTCCACTTGCGCTCTTTGATGTTGCGAAAAAAAGTGGTCGTGAAGCGGAACTCGAAGTACTTTGTCGAGAAATTGCGCTGCAGCAGTTTGCTCGGTTGGAACTCCCGGGGCTACTGTTCCTCAATGCAAATCCTAATACCCTCACCGCAGCTAATTATCCACAAGGGTGTACGTTGACAGCTGCAAAAACGGCGGGTATCGATCCAACCCGAATTGTGATTGAACTGTCGGAGCAACATCCCGTTTCTTCACCGGATGAGCTTAAACGTGTGGTACATCGCTACCAGCAAGCGGGTTTTAAAATTGCTTTAGATGATCTGGGTTCGGCGTATTCGGGTTTGACGTTATGGGCAGAGCTGGAACCGGACTATATCAAGATCGATCGGCACTTTATCGACCGTATTGATCAGCAACCGCGTAAGCGTGAATTCGTTAAAAGCATTACGCAATTAGCGCGCTCATTGGGCGCGACTATTATTGCGGAAGGCGTCGAGCGTGCCGATGAGCTGCGTGAATTACAACGTATGGGGATTCCGCTTGCGCAAGGCTATTTCCTCGGCTTACCCCAAGCGAACCCAGCCACGCAATTAACCAATACTGCGCTCGAGCAAACGCCAACGCCCAGTCGTAGCGGCACGATTGGTGAGCTGCTCGAATCGGTTCCCACTATTGCCCCGCAGGTTCCCTGTGTGCAAGTACTGGAATACTTTAGTCGAAATAAAGAGCTTCTATCGTTGCCAGTGGTTGAAGGTGATCGTGTTTTGGGGGGCGTACGTCGTGAGCAAGTACTCGAAATATTCAGCAGCTCCTACGGGCGCGCGCTGTATGCTAGCAAACCGGTTCACCATATTATGGAACGAAATCCTCTGATTGTTGATGCAGCCACACCCATCGAAGAAGTTAGTCAATTGATGACCGAAGATGAAGCTCTTGAGATTCACCGACAAATTCTGATCACCCAAGATAAACGCTTTGTCGGCACCGCCTCAGTGAGGAATGTTCTGCGTCAAATTACGGAAGTGAAAATCCAGAATGCGCGTTATGCGAACCCGCTGACGCTGCTACCGGGCAATGTGCCAATCTACCGCGAAATCGATCGCCGCTTACAACAGCATCAAAGTTTCTATGTCGCCTATTTCGATTTGAATAATTTCAAGCCATACAATGACCTTTATGGTTATGGCGAAGGCGATCGGATTTTGCAATGGCTTGGGCATCTACTACAGAAAATACTGGCTGCCAATGGCACCTTTGTGGGTCACATTGGTGGCGACGATTTTGTCGCAATCTTTTCGCACAATACCAACTGGGGTGCTTTGTTAACTGAGATAGTGGAAGCATTTAAAGAAAATATCGGCCAATTCTATCGTGCGCAGGACCTCACTGAGGGCTGCATATTCGGGACCGACCGCGATGGCACGCAAAAACGTTTTCCTTTACTGGCACTAGCCATTGGCGTTGCGGCTGTTGAGCCCAATCAGTGCCAATCCCATGATGATGTCGCCGCGCTAGCTTCGCTCGCTAAAAAAGGAGCAAAACAGCACGACCATTGCGAATTCTGGCTAATCCCAGAACCGTCTTAAACTACCAGCGCCACTGAAACCCAAGTTTAAAGCTGGACTCTGTATCAAACTGACCATCTGTAGGACTATATACTTGATAGCCCAAGCGAACAGCGGTTTGAGAGGAAAGATTGTAGTTAAGGCCAGCCTCGTAGCTTAAGCCGTAGCTACTACCACCTGTTTCATTGCCAGTTGATAGACGTTTAGTCTCAACATCATTAAAAGACACTCCGAGAAGACCATAAATTCCAAATTGTTCCGATAATGGAAAATGCTTTCCAAAGTAACCTGTGATTAGGTGGTTCATTTTTATTTCAACAACATCACCTACATTGTCTGCATTAATGGCAGTGCGCGCCGAAATGCCGTATTCAAAATCAGAATCGGTCATCCAACCAACGCGCAAGCCTAAAGACTCATATGAGTATGTATCATTACCGACATTGAATTTAAGTTCAGATGTCGCAAATACAGGCTCAATATAAAAATCCTGTGCACTTGCTGCGAGAGTGAATAAGCTAGAAAAACAAAGCGTAGTGATGACTGCAGTTTTTTGATACATGCTAAAAATCCATTTTTAATAAAACGATTTGAGAGAATTACGTGTGATGACTCTGTCACACGTCATAATGATACGTTTTTTTTAAATTAAATAAACAATAACTTATCATTTTTAGCAATAAAAAAGCCCGTGCTGCCGAGGCAAACACGAGCTCTTCGAAACGGTTTAGGAAAGCTGATTAATCTTCGACGACCAGGTCGTCATCGTCGCTGCCACCGCCGCTGATTTCGAAAGCGTCATCGGTATAGCGGCTGCGGCCGTACATGCTGCCCACTTTCGGGCGGTTAATGCGCGCCTGATATTTAGACCACGCACGCTCGACCGGTGAGTCCGCAGCTTTTTCGCCACGAGCTACAGCAAGCAATGATTGCTCTTCAGCTGATTGCGGTTCAAGTTCACCGCTCATCAATGCGGAAATCAGGCTGCCATGTTTAGCCAGCAAATCGCTTTCGCGAATTGAAAAATCTCCCGAACGGGCAAAGCCATAGGGATAATGTTTGAAGTCGTTAAACGGCTTTTTCATAATTTGATCACGGGTCATAGATGTCATGGTGTGCCCTTCCTTTCGACCAACAATATCAAGGAAAACATGGTGCAAATGCCGAACTGCAATTGACAGTGACGATAT
>DASSWH010000214.1:0-3600 GCA_035705175.1 Pseudidiomarina sp. | reverse complement strand
GGCAGCACGAGCCTCTAAATAACTGTAAATATCCGCAAACCGGAAGGAGTAAATGGCTTGCTTTGGATCCCCGATAATAAATAAACCTGTGCTCGGATCATTTTGTGCTAACCGATAGACCGTATCGAAAATGCGATACTGAATCGGATCGGTATCCTGAAACTCATCGATCATTGCAACCGGGAATTGAGCGCGAATGACCGACGCTAGTTGTTCACCTTGTGGTCCAGTCAACGCATCACGCAAGCGGGTCAACATGTCATCAAAGCCCATCTCCGCTCGCTGCGCTTGAATCAACCGAAATCGTTGTCGCAACCATTGCGCCGCATGTTGCAACAAACCTTGATTCGTGTCTGGTAGGCGTTGAATCGCCGCATTCAGATCGACCAACATGGAAAAATCTGGGATATCCGGCAAGTCGACTTTGGCAACCTCTTGAATTCCCTCAACGCTTAACCGTCGGCGCGCTGCCTCCGTCAGCTCTGGCTCGAGTGGTGCATTTCCGTGTGGCAGCAATTCAACCCAGGCTTCCAGAGTGTGGAGCCATGACTCCACATTATTGCTTTTAATTTTGACGCCGTTGAAGTTTTTAGCGGCTAGATTGCGCTCGAGAAACTCACGCAACTGAACGACAAAGTTGCGCCACGCTAAACCGTGGAATTGCTCGCGGATCTGGTCTTCCGCTTGAAAACGTTCGGCGATAATGTCACGAGGAGAAGTCTGTAGATGAGTCTCTGCAGTTCGGTGTGGAGCATTGACCAAGCCGCGCGTCGACTGTAACACTTTATCTGGGTCAGCAAAGTGCGATGTAAATAACGCATAGTAGGCTTGTTGCTCGACCGTGAGCGGAGCAACAAAAGTACGCCAATAATCCCGCGCCACTGTTACCCAAAGTTCGTCATTGTCTGTATTCAACTGTTGGGTAAAAAGGCTTCCAGTAGCAAAGGCATGCTCTCGTAGCATTCGATTACACCAGCCGTGAATCGTATGGACAGCAGCCTCATCCATCGACTGCGCCGCGAGGTCAAGACGTCGTGCCAAGGCTGACCATTGTGGCTCTGGATAATCGGCTCGTAACGCTTGCAAAAAGTCATCATCAACATGGGTTTGCTGGCGAAAGAAACTAGCGGCTTCGCTAAGACGAGCGCGAATGCGATCACGCAATTCTTCTGTCGCCGCCTCGGTAAAGGTCACCACCAAAATATCTTCTGGACGCAGGTCCACAGCCCGTTCAATACCGCGCCCATGACCAAGTATCAAACGTAAATAAAGTGCGGCAATCGTATAGGTTTTACCTGTTCCCGCACTCGCTTCAATTAAACGACTGCCATGTAAGGGGAAGCTGAGCGGATCGAGTAAGTCACTCACGTGGTGGCCTCCGCTGTCGTGCTGGCAAATAACGCTGTTAGCATCGGCAAATACAGTTCGGGAGCTCGCTGCTGAATGGCATTATCAGCAATCAACTGTTGATAGGTTGGAAACAATCTACCGGTATATAGTGCTCGCTCTACACGCGCAGTCGAATACTGGCTACTTTCTTCATAGAATTTCGCTGCTTTGTCGTGATTAAACTCAGGTTGCTGTTGTTGAATGAGCATATCCATCTGTTTATAGGCCTGCGACCACCCTTCGAACACCGTTTCAAAGTCGAGCCCGATTGGTTGCTGTAGCGATTGGTGAGTATGCTGTAATAACGTTTTCACATAGTTGCCGGCGCTCGCCACAGTTAACGGCTTCAACACGAGGGTGCCCACCTGCCCGATCACGACCGTCGTGGTCGGTGCGACTTGGTTCAACAGTACATGTTCCACCCAGGCAACCAAGGCATGATGAGGGCGGCTTTGCCCTTTGTTGTCTACCAGCTTCGAGGCTTTCACAAGAATCGATAGACGTTGTCCCGCTCGATTGGCGCGCACGCGTCGCGCCACAGATTCAACTCGGACGCGCTGGCTGTTCACGACACATTCGGCCTCTAAATGCTGAATCGGAAGCGGTTCAGGATACGCTTCAAGCCATTGCTGTAAAATCTCGGCGCTGGGTGTCAGTAATTCTTGAAAATGTGTGGACATCGATGCACCGGCAGCACCATCGGGCAAGGTCCCAGCACGGATATAGCGACGGATTTGGTCATTGAGCCGATCCGGCCAAGAGGCGCGGGCATTTGAACATAAGGTTTCTGCCAACCGTTCCAGCAGTGGCTCATACAATTGGTACGTACTTAAACCATCCAATGCGAAGCGTTCTTCATCATCAACAGCAGCATCACGGTCACCAAAATACACTTCAAATCTTAGATTGAATAAAAGCTTAGCCGGTTGTTCTAACGCTGCTGCTAGCTGACGAGCACTGAATGCACTGTCGTAGTGCCATGCGGATAATGGCGCTGACGTGATCGGTTGTTGATCGGTTTCGTGAACAAGCCGCCACTCATGCGCATAGGTAAACGGCAGTCCCGATTTCGGCTCTGCGCGCTCAAAATACTGCCAACTGAATGGCTGTAATGCATGCTGTTGAATCAAATGTTGAGACTCAAATTGCGGCCAGCACTGTTGAACATACTCCAGCAATTGGCTGACTAAAACTGAGGGCGGACGCTCACTGTTATCGCGGATACTACGTCCGCACCAACTGATATAGAGTTTCTCACGAGCCGACAACAATGCTTCAAGAAACAAGTAACGGTCATCGTCTCGGCGCGAGCGATCACCTGGACGGTAGTCTCGCGCCATTAAGTCAAAATCAAACGGCTTTTGAGAACGCGGATAGTCACCATCGTTCATACCTAATAAACACACCCATGCAAAAGGAATTGCGCGCATCGGCATTAAGGTTGCAAAGTTAACACTACCGGCCAGAAAGCGTTGTTGTAGACTGGTTTGATCCAATCGGCTCAGCCAACTCTCAATCACCACCGAAAGTTCTACAGGTGCAGTGTATTCAGCTGCGGTCGTGGCGTCTGTCCAAGCAGCCAGTTGTTCGTGAATTCTTGCCACTAAAGCGACATCGTGATCGGTTTCTGGCGCAAATAGAGCGTCCACGAATGTACTTAACAAAGTCTGCCACTCAGTGGCAGATCGTGCTGCAGCACTCTCCGTAAAATACGCTTCCAGGGTATGCAGGAGTTCAGCTAATGCGCCCGCGGCTTGTGCTTCTAAACCCGCCACCTCGGTATATGGCTCCGTCTGACTCCATGGACTAATCAGCGCATCGGCGGTCGATAAAGTGTCATCGCCGACAGCATAACCGAGTAACATTCGCTGTAAACCAAATAGCCAGGAATTCCTGCCACTGTCAGCGGGAAGCTGCAAGGCCTCTCGATGCTCGGCATGTAATGCCCAACGAATACTTGCTCCTTCAATCCAACGTTGTAATAGAGGAAGCCATTCAGGCTGTAATTGGAAGCGATTCTGCACCGCGGGTACTTGCAGAATATCTAGTAATGCACTAGCAGTTAGTCGCTGCAGCCGAATAGTGACGAGATATTCCAAGGCAATGAGCAGGGGTTGGTGGTAACGCTGGCCTTGATCCGCCAACGTGTAGGGAATATACCTCGGGTCAGTTCGGTCAACTTTGCCAAAAACTGCGTTGATATGAGGTGCA
>DASSWH010000213.1:0-5504 GCA_035705175.1 Pseudidiomarina sp. | reverse complement strand
GTTGACGTTGCGTTGCCGTGAGCACGTCTCGTGGATTTTGTAAGACACCTGAAGCCGACACAATATGATCAGCCGGCACAGTGATTTCTACTTCAAAATCACCGAATTCCATGGTGAACTCGCCACTGCCTAAGAATTCTTTATTGGTCCACGCTTCATAGTCAGTAAATGCGGTTACTCGCGGATACCACTGCGCCATTAGGAAAATGTCGTTTCCACCTTCGCGTTCGTCATCCGGAAAATGCTCATAACCTGAGCGCGCACCGACGGCATCGGACTCAACGATATTAAAACCGAAATCAATTCCGAACTCTGTTTTTTGGCCTGGCTTTAACGGCTGTGGTAAATCCAGTCGAAGCTTGGTACCCACCACGACAAAATCCATACCTTGACCACGGCTATCACTGATTTTTTTGATTTCGAAGCCGAGCTCGTTGTCAGCCATAAACTGCTGCCGACGCAATTGCCCTAAACTGATCCGCGCAGGCTTATCAATGCCATTCAAATTCTGCTCTGGTCTACTTGAGAATGTACTGCTGCGCTCTGCCATGGAATCATTGCGAAAGATATTCTGGTCTAATTGAATCCAGATATAGCGCAGTGTGTAAGGTGAGTTGTTGTGGTACGTAATGGTTTCCGATGCATCAATTCGGCGTGCAGCTTCATTCAGGGTTACACGAATGTCGTAATCAGCCCGTTGTTGCCAGTAATTTTCCCCTGGTTCGCCCGCCGCACTACGATACACATTTGGCGTCGGTAACGTTTCATCCAACTGCCGGAATTTATCTTGATAACTACCTTTGGTTTGTTGAATGGCTGACTCAGCTACAACGGTCAACGGCAACAGAGAGATGCTGATTAGTACAGCAGCACTCAACCAAGTAATCGAATTTTTCATGAAATGCGCCTGTAAGTCTTACAAAAAAAGTTACGTTGGAGCATAACAATTCAAACATGCACCTACTATTGCGTTGAGCATAAAAAAGTGACACTTTGTCGATAGTTAGACTCATAACACGAATAACTTATACGAACTCATGACATTGACACCCCTTTCACTTGCTCGCTATTGCTTTTTTATCGTGCTTTGGTTGGTTGTTTGGCGCTTTTCCGTACTGATGGAATACCAACCCCATGCAAGTTTGTGGTTTCCGCCGGCTGGGCTGAGCTTCGCCGCCTTTCTAGTACTCGGCTTGCGCGCACTCTTACCCGTTTTTATTGCCTCGTTTTTATCAACTTTATGGATGTATTGGCTCGCGAGCGACGCAATTGCCATTAAACAACAATTGATCAGTGCGGTGTGGTTTGGATTAGCTCATATTATTGCCTATGGTTTCGGTGGTGCGTTGTGTGGCTATTTTCTGCAACGCGAGCAACGGCAAAACTTTCCCAAACAAATCTATATTTTCTTGATAGCTGGAGCAGCTACAACCCTATTGGCAACATTTTCCGGCATTATTGCGCTGCATCTGGCAGATCCGCGGCTTGAGATCAATTTTCTGACCACTTGGTTACCGTGGTGGATAGGAGATCTAGCCGGTACCTTTGTATTGGCGCCAATCTTTATCATCATGCTCATGAAAGTTTGGCCACATTTAACAGATTGGACCGGTATTTATCAGCATTCAAAAACCCTCAAATTTACGCCAATACGCCAGTTTGTTTTGAAGTTACTGGTGCTACAAGCTCTGCTTGCCGTTGTTATGATCGCGGATAGCCTGCTAGATAATCCAGCTCTCGCATTTGCGGTCTTTTTCTTAAGTTTGCCGCAAATGTGGATCGTGTATTCTGAGAGTTCGATGCGCGCTACTGTCAGTCTAGCGTTAACCAGTCTCGCAATAGCGCTCTGGGTAGGAATTCTCGGTATGAGTGATGCCGCAATTACCTACCAATTTGCACTGTGTGTGATAGCCGCAAATGCTTATTTCGGTATGGCCGTACCAAATCTCGCACAGCAAAATCAAATGCTATATCAGCAAAATATTACCGATGGTTTAACAGGAATTATTACGCGCCAGCATTTTATTGAATGCACTGAAAAAATCTTAAAACGACATCTACTCAATCACAAGCCGGTAAGCCTGTTAATTTTCGACCTCGATCATTTTAAGGCTATTAACGACACCTATGGGCATTCGGTTGGGGACGACGCCTTAGTAACGGCAGCTCAAGCAATTAAAAAACTCATTCGCGAAGATGACTTAGTAGGACGCTTTGGTGGCGACGAATTTTTAGTCTTACTACCCTTTCAAAATCTTCTCGAAGCTGAGGCAACTGCACAACGATTACGCCGAGACTTACCCTCTGTACAAGTCAATGAGCTACAATTACCTCTAGCCGCAAGTTTCGGCGTGATTGAATTTCAACCCAATGAAACGGTTCAACAAGCACTTGTTAGAGCTGATGAAGCTCTACGTAAAGCCAAGCAACTCGGTCGCAATAAGGTAGCTACAGCACCATGAATATCGACATCTTAGTCGCCACCACCTCCGGCAATACCGAATACCTTGCCGATCAAATCGCTGAACAACTGCAGCAAGCAGGGTTTACCACCAGCCTTCATTACGAGCCTGACTACAGTGATTTGCTTGAGGCCTTACGGCAAAGTAGCGAAGAAACCTTCTGGTTGTGCTGTGTGGCAAGTCATGGTGCCGGCGAATATGCCGACTCAATGTTGGACTTTGCTGAACAAATGCATGCTGAAAAGCCGCAACTTGATGAACTTAATTTTGCTGTTATTGCGGTTGGCGACAGCTGTTACGACACGTTCTGTTCAGCCGGTCGCGATTGTGATGCGTTACTCGATAAGCTGCATGCCAAGCGAGCAATTGAACATCTCGAAATCGATATGGCCACAGAAGATCCTGAAGAAAAAGCCGCAGAATGGCTTCCAAAGCTAATCACATGGTTAAATAATAAACAGTCGTAAATGTGTATAACCTCTGTTTAAGATCCCCTAAGCTCTGTTTACTCCCCTGTGACAACTCTGTGTATAACTATCACTGTGGATAACTACCGATCTTATCCACCGTTTGATCACGGGAACGATCATCATCTGATCACAGGGAATGAGATCGTTGTGATCCTTGTTGAATAAGCGCTACAAACGCTTATCCACAGAAATTCTCTCCCTAGTAGTAGTAGTAATAAAAGATCAAAAACAAGATCAAAACCTTTTATAAGATCTAACCCACTACAATCCCGCAGCATTTAAGCGTTTTGATCTGGATCAATTCACGCTAAAATACACGGCTCTGTGATCCTCACTAGGATCCTAAATTTTCTGAGACATTGAGACGAACCACTATGAGTAACCAGCACAACTTTCACCAACATTATGACGTCATTGTCATTGGCGGTGGTCATGCAGGAACTGAAGCCGCGTTGGCAGCAGCACGCATGGGTTGTCAAACATTGCTACTCACGCACAACATCGAGACGTTAGGTCAAATGTCCTGCAATCCAGCTATTGGTGGTATTGGTAAAGGTCACTTGGTTAAAGAAATCGATGCATTGGGCGGTGCTATGGCTATTGGAGCTGATCGCGCTGGTATTCAATTTCGAACACTCAATTCTTCTAAAGGTCCCGCAGTACGTGCTACGCGTGCTCAGGCCGATCGCGTCTTATATCGAGCTGCTATTCGCGAACAACTCGAGAATCAAGAAAACTTAAGTTTATTCCAGCAAGCTTGTGATGATCTTGTTGTAGAGAACGATCGCGTGATCGGTGTAGTGACCCAAATGGGGTTAAAGTTTTCTGCCAAATCCGTTGTTTTGACCGTAGGTACTTTCCTGGGCGGCCAGATCCATATTGGTCTCGACAACTACCAGGGCGGCCGAGCTGGTGATCCACCAGCGAATGCTTTAGCCAAGCGTTTGCGCGAGTTACCTCTACGAGTAGATCGACTCAAAACCGGTACACCACCGCGGGTTGATGCAAAGACGATCGATTTTTCAGTCATGCAAGAACAACCGGGTGATTCACCTACGCCAGTGTTTTCATTTATGGGCGATGGATCCGACCATCCCCAACAAATTTCGTGTTACATCACACATACCAACGAACGCACACATGAAATTATCAAAGGCGGATTGGACCGATCGCCAATGTACTCTGGTGTGATTGAAGGTATTGGACCGCGTTATTGTCCATCCATTGAAGATAAAGTGATGCGCTTTGCTGATAAGAATTCGCATCAAATCTTCGTTGAGCCAGAAGGTTTAACCACCAACGAAGTCTATCCAAATGGTATCTCAACCAGCTTGCCATTTGATGTACAAGTTCAGTTGGTGCGTTCCATTAAAGGGTTTGAGAACGCGCACATTACCCGGCCAGGTTATGCGATCGAATACGATTATTTTGATCCGCGTGATCTGAAGCAATCGCTGGAAACCAAATATATTCATGGCCTGTTTTTTGCTGGCCAAATTAACGGCACGACTGGTTATGAAGAAGCTGGTGCGCAAGGTTTAGTGGCGGGTTTAAACGCAGCATTGCAAGCGCAAGATAAAGAATCATGGGCGCCGCGTCGTGACCAAGCCTACATGGGTGTGTTGATCGACGATCTATCGACACTGGGTACCAAAGAGCCGTATCGGATGTTTACTTCACGTGCTGAATACCGCTTGCTGTTGCGTGAAGATAACGCAGACATGCGGTTAACCGAGCAAGGTCGTCAATTAGGATTGGTTGATGATGCACGATGGGCGCGTTTTAGTGAAAAAATGGAGGCCATCGAGCAAGAGCAACAACGGTTGCGCAGTTTATGGATCCATAAAGATCATCCTGCTGTTGAAAGTGTGAACCTACATGTTAAAACGCCCATAACGCGTGAAGTGAATGGTGAAGATTTACTGCGTCGTCCAGAAATGACTTATGAAGTGATGATGTCTATTCCAGCTTTAGGTCCAGGGCTCACTGACCAGCAAGCTGCTGAGCAAGTCGAAATTCAGACCAAATATGCCGGTTACATTCATCGTCAACAAGACGAAATTGCAAAGCAACAACGTCATGAAAACACTAAGTTACCGCTTGATTTTGATTACAAGTCCATCAAAGGATTATCCAACGAAGTGGTCGCTAAGCTGAATCAACATCAACCGGAAACGGTAGGCAAAGCAGCACGAATTTCAGGGATAACTCCAGCGGCCATATCGATGTTACTGGTTCACCTGAAAAAACAAGGATTGTTGCGCCGCAGCGCATGAAAATAAATCTATGCTAGATATTTTAACGCGCTTGATTGAGCAATCAGGGGTGGCGGTGACGCCGCCACAAACCAAGACGCTTTTGACCTTAGTCGAGCAATTGAACAAGTGGAATAAAGCGTACAATTTGACCTCGGTGCGCGACCCACGACAAATGCTCAGTCGACATATCGTCGACAGTATTGTGATTAAGCCTTACCTACATGGACAGCGTTTTATCGACGTTGGTACAGGGCCGGGTTTACCGGGTTTGCCACTCGCTATTGTCATGCCTGATTGTCATTTTACATTGTTAG
>DASSWH010000212.1:0-8209 GCA_035705175.1 Pseudidiomarina sp. | reverse complement strand
TGTTGTAGGCACGCGCTAAACGGGTGATGGAATCCAATAAGATTACGACATCCTTTTTATGCTCGACTAAACGTTTTGCTTTATCGATCACCATTTCGGCCACTTGAACGTGACGGCTAGCAGGCTCATCAAAAGTCGAGGCAATAACTTCACCTTTCACCAAGCGGTGCATTTCGGTAACTTCTTCAGGACGCTCGTCAATCAACAACACCATCAACACACAATCTGGATGGTTTGCAGCAATAGACTGCGCAATATTCTGCAGCAATAGAGTTTTACCCGCTTTTGGCGGTGCCACAATCAAGCCACGTTGGCCTTTCCCGATCGGCGAGGCTAAATCAAGAACGCGCGCAGTAATATCTTCGGTTGAACCATTACCACGTTCCATGCGCAATCGTTCATCGGCATGCAATGGGGTTAAGTTTTCGAAGAGGATTTTATTACGGGAGTTTTCAGGCTTGTCGAAGTTTACTTCGCGAATTTTCAGCAGGGCAAAATAACGTTCACCCTCTTTCGGGGGTCGGATCTTACCCGACACCGTGTCACCCGTACGCAAATTGAAGCGGCGAATTTGGCTCGGCGACACATAGATATCGTCTGGACCAGCCAAGTACGATGAATCTGCTGAGCGCAAGAAGCCAAAGCCATCTTGCAAGATTTCAAGCACGCCATCGCCGTAAATGTCTTCACCGCTTTTTGCATGTGCTTTTAGGATCGCAAAGATAATATCTTGTTTGCGCATACGAGCCATCGATTCGAGGCCCATTTCGTCAGCGAGCTTTACGAGCTCATTGACTGGTTTATTTTTTAATTCAGTTAGATTCATATGGAGGGTACGGACTTATCTGTGGCCAAAAGAAATTAGGGTTTGATTTCGTTAAACGCTAGGAGTTTACTGCTCGGTCGCCAAAAGGCTGACAACCTGAAGAAAAGATTAATGAAAGAAAAGTACCACCGAAATAAAGAAACGTCCAGTTTTTCAGCAAAAAAGGTTGTTTTGCCGCGACAAAACAACCTTTTCGGTCGTTCTAGACATTACTACTAGATGTTCTGATCTAAAAACTCAGCCAATTGAGCCTTCGACAATGCGCCGACTTTCGTGCCCGCAACTTCACCGTTCTTGAACAGAAGGAGTGTCGGAATTCCACGAATACCATACTTAGGTGGTGTTTGGTTATTGTGGTCAACGTTCAGCTTACCCACTGTGATTTTATCGGCGTACTGAGTCGCGATGTCGTCTAGGATTGGTGCAATCATTTTGCATGGTCCGCACCACTCAGCCCAAAAGTCCACCAATACCGGTTTGTCTGAATTGAGAACATCGTTCTCAAAACTGTCATCACTTAGCTGAACAATTTTGTCACTCATGATAATCTCCGCTGCTGTAATTCGCGTGAAATAATAGATACGCTATTATTTCTGTTTTTGAATGTTAGCGCAAACTGATATGCTTACGCCATGAGTAAAACACACTTAACAGAGACACGCTTTGCTGATCTCGACCTGCATCCGCAGGTACTAAGCGCATTGCAAAACGCCGGCTTCGAAAACTGTACGCCTATTCAGGCGCTCAGTTTGCCTGTTGCTCTGACTGGAAAAGACGTTGCTGGTCAAGCACAGACGGGAACCGGGAAAACCCTGGCCTTCCTCGTCGCTACTTTTACCACCCTGCTCAACAAACCGCGTGAGGGTGACAAACGTTATCCACGTGCAATCATCATGGCACCTACGCGGGAGCTCGCCATTCAGATCGCAAACGATGCTGAATTATTGGCAAGTCACTGTGATATGCGCCTCGGTATTATCTATGGGGGCGAGGGCTACGAAAGTCAACGCCAAGCTCTGGAAGAAGGCGTTGATATTTTAATAGGCACCACAGGTCGTCTCATTGATTACTGTAAGCAAGGTATCTATGACCTTGATAAGATTGATGTTGTCGTGCTCGATGAAGCCGATCGCATGTTCGATCTTGGCTTCATAAAAGATATCCGCTACATGTTTAATCGGATGCCGAAACCCAAAGAACGTCAGAGCTTATTGTTCTCGGCAACCTTGTCTCAGCGTGTACAAGAGCTTGCCTACGAGCATATGAACTCGCCGACTAAGATTGAAGTAGAGCCGCTGCAAAAAACGGGTGAACGTATCAGCGAGGAACTCTTTTATCCGTCAAAGCAAGACAAAATGAAGTTATTGCTGACATTGATTGAGGAAGATTGGCCAGAGAAAGCCATCGTGTTTGCCAATACAAAGCATGTCTGCGATAAATTGTTTCAGTGGCTCGAGGCCGATGGTCATCGCGTAGGATTACTGACAGGTGATGTTCCACAACGAAAACGGCTGAAGATTCTCGATCAATTTACCGAAGGTGAGTTGGACTTTCTCGTAGCGACCGATGTGGCTGCACGAGGTCTGCATATTCCTGAAGTCAGTCATGTGTACAATTATGACCTACCGGATGACTGCGAAGATTACGTACACCGTATTGGTCGGACTGGCCGCGCTGGCGCCAGTGGTAAAGCGATTGCCTTAGCCTGTGAAGAGTACGTCTACAACTTACCGGCTATTGAAGATTATATCGGTCACAGCATTCCAGTTACCAAATATGCGCCTGAAGCGCTATTGACTGATTTAAAAACACCTCGGCCAACAACTCGGCGTCGCACACGCGGTGGAAAACCGAGTGGACAACGTGGCGGTCAACGTGGTGGGCAGCGCAGTAGTGGCCAACGCAGCGGTGGCGGAAATCGCTAGATGCAGAGGACGCCAAGGCTGGCTGCCATTGATTTGGGCTCGAACAGTTTTCATCTGATTCTGGCCCAAGCAACTCCTCAACAAGGCTATCAAGTCTTAACTCGCCAACGGCAGAAGGTACGCCTTGCCGATGGTCTCCGTGCGGATGGTACGCTTGATGATGCGGCTATCCAGCGCGGAATCGCTTGTCTTGCCAGCTTTACCGAACTCCTCCGAGATATTCCTCAGCAAGCTGTTCAGTGTGTAGCTACGGCAACGCTGCGCAAAGCAACGAATCGGGCTGACGTCCTGCGTCAGTTTGAAGAAGCACTTGGTCACCCAATTGAGATTATTTCTGGCGAACGCGAAGCGGAACTCATCTACAAGGGCGCCACGCAAAACCGCGGACAACCCAACGAAAAAAGGCTAGTCCTCGATATCGGTGGAGCAAGTACTGAAATTATTGTCGGGACTGGGACTCAACCACATCGTCTGAAGAGTTTAGATATGGGTTGCGTTGTCTGGCAAAACAGGTTCTTTCAAGATGGTGTGATCACTGCGCAGGCATTGGATGCTGCCAAAGCCGCAGCGGCTCACGAGTTAGCACCGGAGCGTGAAGCCTTTCTTCAGTATTCCTGGCAACAGGTTTGTGGAGCCTCCGGCACCTTTCGTGCTTTACATGACATCTTGCACCATCAGCAACACGCTTTCATGAATGCTGACTGGCTACAGCAAATTCGGCGTCAATGCATTGAGCAAGGTCATTGCCGTCGGCTTGGTAAAATTGGCGTCCGCCGTGATCGTCAAGCTGTGTTTATGGGGGGCTTCTCTATTCTGTTAGCCATCGCTGAAGGATTGCACTTAGAGCATATTGAACTCGCGCAAGGAGCCTTGCGCGAGGGATTGATGACGCACTTACTGACCCGACTGTAAGCGTTCCGCGGCATACTTCGCAAAATAGGTTAAAATGCCGTCCGCACCGGCTCGTTTGAAGCCCAACAGCGATTCCATGATAACGTCTTCACTCAACCAGCCATTCGCAATAGCTGCCTGCAGCATAGCGTATTCGCCACTTACCTGATAGGCAAAGGTCGGTACTTGAAATTCGTCTTTAACCCGGCGGACGATATCTAAGTACGGCATCCCTGGCTTCACCATCACCATGTCTGCCCCCTCTTCAATATCCAGCGCAACTTCGTGAATCGCCTCGTTACTATTTGCCGGATCCATCTGATAGGTTTTCTTATTACCACCTTTCAAATTACTGGCGGAGCCTACCGCATCGCGGAAGGGTCCATAAAACGCTGACGCATATTTGGCTGAATAAGCCATGATTTGGACGTTGTGAAAACCATTTGCTTCAAGCGCTTCACGGATAGCACCAATACGCCCATCCATCATGTCAGAGGGTGCGACTACATCCGCTCCCGCGCGTGCATGCGATAGCGCCTGTTTAACGAGTGCGTCAATGGTCACATCATTCATCACATAACCATCATCATCGATGATGCCGTCTTGCCCATGACTCGTAAATGGGTCGAGCGCAACGTCGGTAATCACACCAAGTTCAGGTATTGCCTTTTTGATTGCTCTGACCGCAGCTTGAGCAATACCTTCATCGTCCCACGCCGCCTCGGCAGCAAGTGATTTAGCTGCGGCTGGGGTGACAGGGAATAGTGCGACCGCGGGAATACCTAATGCGTAGATGGACTTACATTCCTCCACCAATAGATCGATCGACAACCGTTCAACACCCGGCATTGACGCGACGGCTTCACGCTGTTGCTGTCCTGGTAACACAAATACCGGATATATGAGGTCAGCTGCTGCTAGTTGGTTTTCAGCAACTAAACGTCGACTAAAGTCATGACGCCGTAAACGGCGTAGACGTCGCATGGGGAAATAGCTCACGTTGAATGCCTCATCATTGTCTTCATACGAGAAATCGAATGCAGTTACCATTCGGTGATTTGCTGTTTATAGTACAACATTCACTGCGAATTGGCTTGTTGGGGTTGGTGAATTTGGCTACTGATCTTGACGATATCTCGCCCAGAATTTTTCGCGCGGTAGAGGGCATCATCAGCGGCCGCTAGCAACTGCGTTGGCTCATCATACATATCAGGCTTAGCGATGGCGACGCCAATACTGACCGTAATTTTCATATCGCCTTGGTCAGTTTTAAACACATGATCACGTACCGCTTGTCCTAATTTAACTGCTATTTCCCGCGCACCATGTTCATCGGTATCTGGCAGCAATATCACGAATTCTTCGCCACCATAGCGATAAACGGTATCGGTGGCGCGTTGGAGTTGATCCACTAAAATGCGCGACAATTCCACCAAAACTTGATCGCCGCAGAGATGCCCATAACTATCATTTAGTGGTTTAAAATGATCGATGTCGAGCATCATTAACGTCAAATCACGACGGGTACGTTTGGCTCGACGAAATTCACGTTTGAACTCTTGGTTCAAAAAGCGACGGTTGTAGAGACCGGTTAGGCCATCTTCATTACTCTTTTGCTCCAACTCTTTATTGGCTGATTGCAAACGCCCCATGACTTGTTCTAATTCTTCTGTGCGTTGTGCCACCATAGATTCGAGCTGAGTGTTCAACTTTTCTTTCAATGCTAACTGTTCCACACGGCTTTCATTGAAACGCAATGCGAGAACCCAACTCAGTAAAAGAACCTCGAAAGCTGAAGCGGCCATAATTGCGTAACGCTGCACAAATACCGACTCAAATAGCCCTAAGTAGCCCAAAGCATTAATCGTAATTGCAAATAGCAAACTACCAAGTGCCAAGGTATAAATTCGCGCATAGGTCAGCCCTCGCGTCCACAAAGAGATACCTGTTGCCAGCAAATAGATACAGCTGGTAACGGCAAGCCCGAGCACATAGGGAATAAGCGTCGCGTAGGGGAGAAAAATACTAAGAACAAAAGTAACTGAATAAACACCAATGAAGAACTGTAAGCCGCGATGAAGCCGAGGGCTCCGTTGCGCGGTTTGTAATACTCCTGAGGTCACTAAACTAGCGAAGATAAAAACCACACTGCCAATCATGGTCACAATACGGTCTTGCAACCAGACCCAGTTTGGCCATAAATATTGATAGCCAGTACCGTCTAATCCTGCCATTAACAAGCCGATACTCAAGGTGTAAGCAGAATAGTTGAGAAAGCTTAATTCTCGGGTCACCAAATAATTAAAAAAATTGTAGACCACCATGCACAGCAGCAGCCCAAAATAGAGACCTGTCGCAGCGACCTGATATTGCTGAGCTTGCATGAACTCGGTCGGCTGCCAAATCTCAAGTGGGAAACGCAACGAACTCTCGGTTCGAACCCGCAGATAAATGGTTTGTTCGGCTCTCGACGCCAATGGTATGACAAAGTTCTTATTTGATACTGGTCGCTGCGCAAATGGTAGGTTATCGCCGACAAGTAATTGATCGATAATGGCTCCATTTTGAACAAAATAGATATCGACAGCATCGAGTAGCGGATAACCCAGATACAGAATGCGATCAGAGCGGCTTGCCTCGACATTGACCTTAAACCAGTATGCCTGTGGCGTATATCCAAAAGACACTGCTTCTCCGGACGGTATCATCTGCCAATCGTCAGCATCACTCGCGAGTAACCGCGAAAACGTCGTGTTCGCAGTTTCCGGTTGGTAATAGATTTGAGGTTCTTCTACCGCCGCTTGCGCTGCAGGAGCGAGTCCATATAAACACACTAGACCTAGCAGTGCCCAGAGCGCTCGAATACCAATCATGCAGTCCCTATTTCTGAAAAAAAATCTGGCTATTCCGCCAAGTTTGCGCAGCGAATTCACTCACTTCCTGTTGTCTCAGCTGCGCAACAAACTCACCGATATGGGGCAGATACTCTGACGCATTGTACGCTGGTTTGGGTCGCAACGTACGCGGTAGCAAAAATGGTGCATCAGTTTCGATAAGTATTTTATCGGCCGGAATTTGCAAAACTGAATGCTGTAAATCTCGGCCACGACGTTCATCACACACCCAACCGGTAATGCCTATATAACAACCAAGTTTTAAATAACTAGCAAGCGCTTTTTCATCGCCAGTGAAGCAATGGGTCAAGAATCTGGGGATTTGCTGATGAAACTCAGTTAATAATTCGATTTGCTCACCGAGGGCGTCTCGCTCATGAAGGTAGACAGGTAAGTTTAGGTCTGCAGCAAGTGCGAGCTGGTCACGAAAAACCTTCGTTTGCACATCACGAGGCGAATAATTTCGATTAAAGTCGAGACCACATTCACCCACCGCTCGAGCGGCAGGGTGCTCAGCCAACTCACGTAATTGTGAAATAAAATCAGGGGAAACCGCGGCTGCATCGTGAGGATGCACGCCTACAGTTGCGATAAGTTGATCGGGAAAACGGTCGCACAGTTTCAACGCTTCACGACTATGTTCGACATCGGTGCCAATCACGACTAGTTGTTCAACACCGGCGGCATGCGCTGCCTCCAGGTAACTCTCAACTTGATGAACTAGCTTGCCGTTCGTTAGATTGACACCACTGTCGAACCAACGCATCTGTTAATCAACGCGTTGAACACGAATACGCTTGTTAATTTCGGTGCGCCCCAAATAAAAGCTATTCAACACACCGCGTTCAATATAGTACTCGGCGTCACTGGGCAACTGATAGGTGTCACTGTCCATTTGTTTCCACTTCTGGCCGTTGGTTAAAACGATTATCCAACGTCCATAGGGATCTTTTGATTTTTCGGCTATAGACACGTACATCACGTCATCAACAACGTTAGAGGCTTTTTTATGTTCTCTACCAAATTTTTCTTCAGAATTGCTTGAGACCGTTTCTTGCTCAGTTGCGTCGACCCGCTCACCAGCAGCCAATTTATCGAAACAAACCAGGCGCTGCAACGGGTTCTCTATTTGTGCGCACACGGCTAGTTGCTCGGAACTCACGCTCTGCGCCTGCGCTGCAACACTAAAGCAAGCTGCCACAGCAGTACTACATATTACGCTGCTGAGAGATACACGTTTCACCATGATGTCTTAATCCTGTTCTGCATTTGGTTGTGGACGCTGATATAGACCAGCGATCACGACTCCAAGTTCAAAAAGCAACCACATTGGAATCGCTAAAAGTGTTTGGGAGATTACATCGGGGGGTGTCAAAAACATCCCCACAACAAACGCTCCGACAATGACATAAGGACGCTTTTGACGCAACGCCTGAACGCTGGTTACCCCGCTCCAACAGAGTAGAATAATGGCAACCGGTGTTTCAAATGCAATACCAAATGCCAAAAAAATAGCGAGTACGAAGTCTAAATAACGGGCAATATCCGTCGCAACTTGCACTCCTTCAGGCGCAGCTCCTGCTAAAAAGTTCAGTGCCAGTGGCAACACGATAAAATACGCGAACGCAATACCAGCATAAAATAACAAGGTACTGCTGAGCATGAGCGGGAGC
>DASSWH010000211.1:0-2101 GCA_035705175.1 Pseudidiomarina sp. | reverse complement strand
AACCGCCATGCTGTTACACCGCGCCATTGGCGACCAATTAACCTGCGTTTTCGTCGACAATGGCTTGTTGCGTTGGCAAGAAGCCGAGCAGGTGATGGAGATGTTTGGTGACCACTACGGTCTCAATATTGTGCATGTCGATGCTGAAAATCGTTTCCTCGATGCCTTAGCCGGTGAGAAAGATCCTGAAGCCAAGCGCAAAATCATTGGTGGCGTGTTTATCGAAATTTTTGATGAACAAGCCAGCCGAATTAAAGACGTTAGTTATCTGGCGCAAGGCACTATTTATCCTGATGTGATTGAGTCTGCAGGGTCGAAGACGGGCAAGGCCCATGTGATCAAATCACACCACAACGTGGGTGGCCTGCCGGCAGATATGAAGTTGAGTTTGGTCGAACCGTTGCGCGAGTTGTTCAAAGATGAAGTGCGCAAAATTGGTTTGGAATTAGGTTTACCGTACGACATGCTCTATCGTCACCCGTTCCCTGGACCTGGTTTGGGTGTGCGTGTCTTAGCGGAAGTGAAGAAAGAGTACTGCGAGCTACTTCGTCGCGCAGATCACATTTTCATCACAGAGCTCAGAAATGCAGGCTTGTATCATCAAGTGAGCCAGGCGTTCGCCGTGTTCTTGCCCGTGCGCTCGGTCGGCGTGATGGGTGATGCCCGCAAGTACGATTGGGTTATTGCCCTGCGAGCGGTTGAAACCATTGACTTTATGACGGCGCGTTGGGCACACTTGCCTTACGATCTGCTAGAAAAAGTTTCCAACCGTATCATCAATGAAATCGATGGGATCTCGCGTGTGGTTTACGATATATCCGGTAAACCGCCAGCTACAATTGAGTGGGAATAAACGATGCTGGCGCGTTGGCTTAGCCTAATCATCGCAACGATGATTTTGCTTGGCTGCGCGCCGCAAGCGCAAGACAGCCAGTTGGATCTGATTAAAGAGCGCGGTGTGTTGCGCGTGGGTACTTTGCTTGGTCCCTCAACCTATTTTCTTGATCAAGATCGCGATGCCGGTTTGGAATATGTTCTTGCCCAAGCCTTTGCCGATGAGCTTGGCGTCGAACTTGAAATGGTGCCGCGCTACAGTGTTACCTCACTGTTTAACCTCCTCCAAAATAACGAAGTTGATGTGCTGGCAGCAGGACTTGATCGAACGGCCGAGCGTGAGAAGTCCATGCGGTTTGGTCCGCCTTATCAGGTGGTCGAACAGAAAGTCGTTTTCAAACAGGGAAGCCGTAACAGACCCCGTTCCTTGGATGAAATTGAATCTGAGCTGGTGGTGATGCAGGGCAGCAGTCACGATGAATACTTGCAGCGAGTGACAGAAAATTTCCCTGACTTACCGTGGCGAACCACCGACGAACACGATGCAAACGAATTGTTGGAACAAGTGGTGCGTGGTGAGCTTGCTTATACCATCGCCGACACCAATACGCTTGATATTAAACGTCGTTACTACCCTGATTTGAGCGTCGCCTTTACTGTTCGTGAAAATGTCGATATTGCCTGGGCTCTAAAGAAAGATCTTGATGCCTCATTATATGCTGAAGTCATTCAGTTTTTCGGGCAACTCCGGAATTCGGGGCAGTTAGCACAACTCATCGATCAGCACTACGGACATATCGCGAGTTTTAACTATGTGGATACCTCGCTGTTTATTCAGGCGGTCGAGAATACGTTACCGCGCTATCGTGAACTTTTCGAAAAGCATGCCGGTTCATTAGATTGGCGGTTGCTGGCCGCGATTAGTTATCAAGAGAGCCTGTGGGACCCGCGTGCAGTGTCACCAACCGGTGTTCGTGGTTTGATGATGCTGACCTTGCCGACTGCCGAACAAATGGGGGTTCGTAGCCGACTCAATCCAGAAGAGAGCATTCGCGGCGGTGCCCGGTATGTCGAACAAATGATTGAGCGAATTCCAGCTCGGATCCGACATCCCGATCGGTTATGGTTTGCCTTAGCGGCATACAATATAGGTTTGGGGCATCTCGAGGATGCGCGAATTTTAACGCAGCAACAAGGCGCTGACCCCGATCGCTGGATTGATGTCAGAAAACGGCTACCTTTATTACGACAGAAACGATTTTATCGA
>DASSWH010000210.1:0-7860 GCA_035705175.1 Pseudidiomarina sp. | reverse complement strand
GCCGACAGCCAGGGCGTGAAGCAGAGCGCGCCGAAGAGCCAGAAGAGAACGTGAGCCAGCGGCTTACTCATTGCGAATCCTTGCTCACAGTTGGTTGATCGGTATCTTCAAATACACGGTACCGTTGGCTTCTGGCGGAGGGAGTTCACCCGCACGAATATTGACCTGAATGGAGGGCAAAATCAGACGCGGCATAGCAAGCGTGGCATCACGTGCTTCACGCATTTTGACAAACTCAGCCTCAGTAATTCCGTCACGCACATGCTTACTGTTCGCACGCTGAGCAGCGACCGTAGTCCGGTATTCATGTTTGCGCCCTTCCGGTGGATAGTCATGACAGATATAGATTTCAGTTGCTGCCGGCAACGCCAATAATTTTTGAATTGACTGGAATAGTGTTCTGGCGCTGCCACCAGGAAAATCACACCGCGCAGTTCCAACATCAGGTAAAAATAGCGTATCTCCCACAAAAGCCTTTGACTCATTCACAATATAAGCGAGGTCAGCCGGTGTATGACCCGGTGTGTGCATCACGCGAAATTGCATGCTGCCCACCTGAAATGAATCGCCATCTTGAAACAATCGATCGAACTGGTGTCCGTTCGGCAGAAATTCCTTTTCAAGATTAAAGATGGTTCTGAAAATCTTCTGCACGTCTTTGATGTGCTCACCAATACCGATTTTAGCACCGAGGTGTTTACGTAAATAGGGTGCTGCAGATAGGTGGTCCGCATGGGCATGCGTTTCAAGAATCCAGTCCACGTTTAATTGATGCTGGTGAACAAACTCAATAATAGTATCAGCACCTGTAGTGGCCGTCCGCCCTGACTTGATGTCAAAATCGAGAACAGGATCAATAACCACGGCATGTTTCGCTATTGGCTCATATACCACATAGCTAAAGGTCTCACTGTCACTATCAAGAAATGCCTCAACCTGTACATCGTTTTGATTCATTTGTCGGTCCTTGGTCGATCATTCAACACATATGCTGTACTTTAGCGGAAACTGAAATGCGAGAAAAGTTTACCTCAGTAACCGCTTGCGTATAAAATTGCGCCTTTCTCAACTAGATATCGAGAGTTATGTATGGGTCGTGCCTACCAAAACCGTAAAGAGTCCATGGCGAAAACAGCCGCCAGCAAAAGCAAAGTTTACAGTAAATATGGCCGCCAGCTGTATGTCATTGCCAAGCAGGGTGGTATTGACCCTGCAGGCAACCTCGCGCTACGCAGTATGATTGACGCGGCTAAGCGCGATCAAGTGCCTGCCCACGTTATCGAGAAAGCTATCGATAAAGCCAAAGGTGGAGCCGGCGAAGATTACGCACCCGCAGTCTATGAGGGGTATGGTCCAGGTAATTGCATGGTCATGATCGAAGCGCTTACCGATAATCCGAACCGTACCATTACTGAAGTACGCAACTGTTTTACCAAAACTAAATCGAAAATCGGTGCACCAGGTAGCGTCGCCCATATGTTCGACCATTGCGCGATTTTTGTTTTTGCCGGTGAAGATGAAGATGCGGTGCTCGAAGCATTGCTGATGGCCGACGTCGAAGTAACCGATATTGAGAGTGATAACGGAAAGATCACCGTTTTCGCGCCACATACCGAGTCACATAAAGCTAAGTTAGCACTACTTGATGCCTATCCGGAGCTCGAGTTTGAAGTGGATGAAATACAGTATTTACCGCAACTACATACTGAAATTAGTGGTGATGACATTCCGATGATGGAAAAGTTTTTAGATATGCTGAACGACTGTGATGATGTTCAAAATATCTATCACAACGCGCAGTGGTAAATTGATTGGCGGGAGCTACTGACTCTAGCTCCCCTGACCTTTCACCGTGTTTCGACCAGCTTTCTTCGCCTCATACAACGATTTATCGACTCTTCTCAACACTGCCTCTGGCGTGTCTTCCGCCTCAATCAACGTTACTCCTAGACTCACTGTAATCGTGTCAAACACACTCGTCGAATGCGGAATTGTTAGATTTTTCACTGCCGTGCGCAACTTTTCAGCTCGCTTGAAGGCAGTTTCAAAGTTGGGCACATTAATTAATGCGACAATTTCCTCACCGCCGTAGCGATAGACTCGGCCACCGACGATGAAATTCATAAAAATCCCAGCAATACGTTGCAGTGCGATGTCACCTGCTTCATGTCCATAGGTATCGTTGTAGAGTTTGAAGAAATCAACATCAGCCATAATAATCGCCGTTGTTTGTTCCGCTCCTCTGCGACAAATAGCCTGCAAATCACGATCCAATGCGCGTCTATTCAACAAGGCCGTCAGACCATCTGCATGAGCCATCATCGCTAACTTTTGATTTGCCTGCTCTAACTCTGCGGTGCGTTTCTTCACTTCACGCTCGAGGAACTCTTGCTCTGCGCTGATATGGCTGGACATTTCGACAACAGTATTCGCTAACAGCCCAATCTCATTATTGGTTTTAAGTGGTAATGGGATTTCTCGATTGGCAATACTTTCATATTTGCCCAACCTGATAAAGTTTGCGGCTTGTTCGAGCTGACGAATGGGCTTCGTAATTTGATTGCGGATAAAAATCCAAGCAACCAACACCGTCATAACTAGAATAAAGGCCCCTAAAGCTGCAACCCACAACGATGCAATGACAGCGCCGCTCTGCAGCGATGCCTTGGAATAACTGGTCACATGCCACCATTGTGTACCCGGAACAAAGACGGCGATTAAAATCCGGTCATCCAGTTCATCAACATATGTTTTTACTGGGCTTGCCGCTGTTGGTGGGGCATCTGCCACCACTTGATACACAGTCAATAGCTCATCAAGCGCAGTTTCTTCGAGTTCAATAACGCCAACGTACTCTTTATTCTTCGTCAATTCCGGAGAACCAGCAACCAATTGTTTTTGTTGATTAAAAACAAAGTAATCGGCATTAGAATTGGCAATCAGGGTGTCGATGACTGCGCTTAGAAACACGTCATGTGATGGTGTCAGTAAATGTCTACCATTCCAATCGATAGGCCGCTGAAAGCTTATTACCCAGTCCAATGCGGTCTCATCAAAATACAACCCCGTCCAGTTTGGTTTTCTCTCTGGATTGTTTTTCTGAAGCGTGGAGCCGACCACCGAATAAGCTGTCATATCGAGATCAGCTCGGGCAGTTTGGCCCCAATTACTTTGCGGCGAATGAATCAACAACACATTCTCTGGCATGCTGACATGTGTATTCGCGAAATTATGCTGCCACGCCGGCCCAAACTCTTGCAGTATCGACAACGTGATCATAATTCGGCTTTTGCGCTCAGCATCCAAAGGAGCCGTTGAGCGTCCAACAAATCCAGACAGATATTGCCACCACCTATCGGCTTCGAACGAACCTTCAAAAAATGGAGCTCGTAAGCGCCAAACACCTGGCTCACGCTGCTCGAACCAAGCGTTAAAGCGTTCGACCAAATGTGGTTGTTCGACCTGCTGTTGATAACGTATCAAAAAGCGGTCTGCAAAAACTTGGGTTGTCTTTTCAGCTTCAACAAATACGGCAGCACCAGCACTGACACGATCTTCAGCAGATTTCGCAAGTGCAGAAACTTGTTCTGCGCTCTCACGCTGATAGGTACTCCAAAACGCGAAACCTGTGGTCAGCGTTACCAATAAGGCTGACCACAGGGTTATACGGAGGAGAAGCTGTGTACTGAGCGTCCTCGCCATACTCAAGATTTATTCTGATGGCTCTGGTTCTTCAAGAAGATTGAGTATAAATGCATACTCCTCGGCAACCTCTTTTAAGCGAGAAAAACGTCCTGAGCTACCGCCATGCCCAGCACTCATGTTCGTTTTAAACATCAGTGGATTCGCATCGGTTTTGTTCGCTCGAAGCCGAGCAACCCACTTCGCTGGCTCAAAGTATTGTACCTGTGAGTCATGCAATCCGGTTGTCACGAGCAAGGCTGGATAATCCTGCTCGGCGACTTGGTCGTAAGGCGAGTATGACAACATGTAATCGTAAGATGCTTCCGAAGTGATTGGATTTCCCCATTCATCCCACTCGTTGGTCGTCAGCGGAATGCTTGGATCGAGCATCGTTGTTACGACGTCGACAAAAGGCACATGGGCAACCAGACCTCGGTATTTCTCGGGTGCCATGTTCGCGACAGCTCCCATCAACAAGCCACCCGCACTACCGCCCATACCAAATACTTTGTCGGGATGTGCGTATTTTTCATTGACTAAATGTTCGGTCACATCAATGTAGTCGGTGAAGGTGTTTTTCTTGTTCATCATCTTCCCGTCCTCATACCAAGCGCGACCCATTTCTTGACCGCCTCGAATATGCGCAATTGCATATACAAAGCCACGATCAACCAATGAGAACACGGTCGAGCGGAAGTAAGGATCTGACGATGAACCATAGGATCCATATGCATATTGATATAAAGGAGCCGTACCGTCTTGCTTGAATCCTTTCTTGTACAGCAAGGTCACAGGTATTCTCACACCATCGCGAGCCGGAGCCCAAGTACGCGCCGTCTCATATTGCGATGCATCATAGTTCGGGACGTCTGATACTTTGAGTGTTTCCCGTTCTTGTGTCGCCATATTGTAGGCATAAACCGTATTCGGCGTCGTTAAACTGGTGTAGGCATAACGTAAAACGTCGGTGTCTTGCTCAACATTGCGCTCAAATCGAGTCACATAGGCAGCTTCATCGGATGCGATAACGGTGGAGTTATCCAAGTCGTTCCAAGGCACAATTCGGATATGCCGCAAACCATTATTACGCTCATTTAAAGCCAAATAATTTTCGAATACGACAAAGTCATTGATGAATACGTCTGGATTATGCGGAATTAATGGTTGCCAGTTATTCTTATCACCGATTTGATCAGCGGCGACTTGCATAATCTGGAAGTTTGGAGCATTCCAGTCGGTAGCAATGATCCAACGTCCATCAATATGGTCCGCATTGTACTGAAAATCACGCTCTCGGGGCGCTATTACAGCGAATTCACCGTCTGGATTGTTCGCATCCAATACACGCATCTCAGTCGAGACCGTTTGATTCAAATTAATGACAACATACTCATCATCGGTCGTGTTATAGACCGACATATAAAACGTATTATCCAGTTCCTCATAGACCAACTCAGCAGCATCAGCCGGTTCACCAAGCTTATGTTTTAAGACTCGAGTGGACAGCAGCGTTTGTGGATCATTCTCAATCACAAACAAGGTTTCATTGTCCTTCGCCCAAGCAATCGATGCCGAAAGTCCAGTAAGTCGATCGGGTAAGTCCTCACCAGTGGTGAGGTCACGAATACGCAGCTCATATTGACGTCGACCGTTGTTATCAACGACATAGGCGAGCAGTTTTTGATTCGGACTTATCTGCATATTCGATACAGACATATAGGGCTGACCTTCAGCGAGCTTATTTACATCGAGTAAAATTTGCTCTTCACCCGTTTCAATATGCGTACGCGTATGGATAGGGTACTCTTTACCCTCTTCATAACGCGTGGTGTAGCGATAATCTCCTTTGGTGTAGGGCACGGATGCATCGTCTTGCTTAATTCGGCCAATAATTTCTTGCTCAAGCTCACCCGTTAATTCGCTATAGTTGGCTCGATAGGCATCATAGTAGTCATTTTCTGCTTCGAGATAAGCCAACACTTCAGGTGCTTTACGTTCATCATCACGTAACCAATAGTAAGGGTCTTGACGACTACCAAATTCGGCCTCAACCACATAAGGAATGCGTTTGGCGACAGGCGCCTCTAATTGAGCACTTTCGGTTTGCTTTTGCTCCGGTTGCGGCGAGCATGCGCCAACGGTCAGCAATAAGCCACCGAGTAACGCATGTAAGTATAATTTGCGGGGTAACATGGTTTTCATCATTATTATTCTCATGTTGATCTGTGGGACGAACGTACCAAAGTCGTGCTATTCATTCATTAACTTACACTAAGATAGGTGATTGTTCTTCGAAAAATCAATCCATTGCGGTGGGTTGTCCGTTGTTGTCGAGTAACAACAAAGTTGCCACTCTTGAAATCGCCGCCAATGTAAGTAAGGCGCATCAGCCGACATTGACAAAGAAAGTGTTGGCATTAATGCACCTCGCTTTGCTTTTGTCACTGCCTCAGCGGCTGTCCAGCGCTCAAAAAACTGTTCTTTAGAATTAACATCCTGCATGTAGCCATGTTCAAATCGCCGCTGCAGACGCTCGCGTTGGCGCCGCTCTTGAACGCGTTCACAGTCAATTCCCAAGAGGCCACTTGGAGCAATAGCGATAGCACAGCAACCTTTTGTATGGCTGAACGAGACGCTCCATTGTTGCCCAGCTACCCAGAGTTCCACAGCACCATATTGATCGCGGCCAAAAGATACCTGGTCGATCGGAATCGACCAAACCTGTTCGAGAGTCCAGCGTGCTAAAGCTCGAGTTACTTGAGATTGTGGACGTAATTGTGCTGATTGATGGTCATGATCGACGCGATAGTTTTCGAGTGTAGCGTCGACTTTTTCGAGACTCGCGTAAACACAAATAACCCCTGACTGCTCGAGCTCTTTTTGCAACGAGATTTACTCCATTTTCTTCAAATACAAGGTTAGCCCTTTGCCGTCATCATTCTCAGACTGCTGCATAATCGTTACAAAGCGCTGATCTTCCCAGTTTGATTGAAAAACCGCTCGACTGAGTTCACGCGTGTATGAGGATGGATCTTCAATATCATCGTAGATTGTTAACCGGCAGGTTTTGGTTTTACATTGCACGTCAGCTACCGAATATTGTCGCAGCCCTTCATCTGTAATCATTAAGTCAATTAACCGCTGCTCGTGCTGCGCTGACCACGCCGGATCGATTTCTTCCTCAGCAAACAATGTATGTACATCACGCGCATCAACAAATGGACGCCCTCTTAAGGACGGCGCAGGTTCAGCTGTGCCAGCTGCTGCGCCTGTCGTGTCTCTGTTCGCAAGTGCATCAGCCTGTTCACGTCGTTCTCGCGCGGCAATTTCGGTCTGCAGTGCCGATCTGAGACTCGTTATTTCCGATTCGAGTTCCTCGATGTACGCAATGACTTCTGCCGAACTACCTTCGTTCACAATCTCTTGAGGTATTGAATTCGGTTGCGATTGCGGTTGCGGCTGTATCTGCTCGACAGAGCTCGCACCCGTTTGCAGCCATACATAAGCAGCGAGCGCCATAATCACCGCAAGATAAGATAGATGAGCAATAGGTTTCATGGATGCATTCCTAGCGAGTTTGAATTCTTGTAGCAAACGTAAAGAATATTAGCCAAAACAGCAAATCCAAGCAATTGGAAAGGCGCAACAATCGCTTTACACCTGAACTGGCTTGGATGTATAGTTCAGGGTCATTATAAGTACAAAAAAAGATTGTTTTCTGTTCGCTTGGGTAGTTTTATCGCGGACGGATCTAGCCGCGGAGAAAGCATGCCAGGAGCCACTCACCCATCAACAAGTTCTCGTTGTCGTCGAGTCTTCGCTTCTATGGCTGGAACCCTGCTCGCGGTCAGTGTCAGCCTCGCCTCATTAGTAGTCACTCCTGCTTTCGCCCAAATTGCACCACCCGTCGATGAACAGCTCGAACAAGAAATCGATGCGCTGCTCAGCTCAATGAATGGCGAACCTCTCGATGCAAGCTATCTCGAGCTACTCGCCAAAGTTGACGAATCGACGCCACTCGCGACACGGATTCGATTGTACGCCTACTTGGCCTTCGAAGAGGCCTATGCCAACAACTTTGAGGGTGCTTGGGACTATATTGAATTGGCGGAATCCTTGATCAATGAATCGACATTAGCTGATATCACGACCGAAGTTCTGGCAAGCCGTATCGAA
>DASSWH010000209.1:0-5798 GCA_035705175.1 Pseudidiomarina sp. | reverse complement strand
CCGCTTCCACATCAGCACCTGTTGGTGGATGACTGAACCAATACAGGTCGTCAGCTTGATCACGAAATCTTTCGAGTATGGTACCGCGATTGGCAATATTCAGGATCACTTCAATATCCGGAAACTGTTCGGCAAAACTACTGAGTAATTGGGCCACAAGATACTTGGCAGTAGTCACAAGTCCAATCGTCAACTTGCCGACCTCGCCACCGCGGAAACGCTGTAACTGCTGATCCAGATCGTCAAATCGACCTAATGCGTCACCCGCAGCTTGATAAAAGTATTCTCCGGCAGGAGTCAACTTAATGCCTTCGCGATGCGTCTCGAGCAAGGGCTCCCCGACAATATCACGCAAAGATTTCAATTGAAGTGACACGGTCGGTTGAGTGAGGTGCAACTGTCGGGCGGCTTGAGAAATCGAACCTGCTTGTACTACAGCACGAAACACTTGCAGTAACCGAAAATTGATACGACGACTATCCATGGCAAAACACCTGTATAGATAATTGCCTATAGTAAAGCATAATAATATTAATTATTAAACATGGTTGAGTTCGCGCATAATCGCTCCGCTTTATTCTTTACTGTCTCAAGGACCGATATATGCCAGATATAGTGATAGCTTTTTTTGCATTAGGATTGATTGCCGGTGTACTCAAATCCGATCTAAAAGTCCCGACCTCCGTGTACGATATTCTCACGATACTGCTGATGCTCAGTATCGGTCTCAAAGGTGGCCTCTCACTGCATGGCAGTGGCGATTCAATTAATCTAGGTCACCTCGGACTCATTGCTCTGCTCGGTATCATCATCCCGCTTATTGTCTATCCGATACTCAGTAAAATAGTACAACTCAATATGGAAAACGCCGCCAGCATTGCCGCTCACTATGGCTCGGTCAGTGCAGGTACTTTTGCTGTCGCCTGGTCGTTAGCCGAGAGCGCTGGACTGCCGCTGGCCGGCGATACTACGCTGTATCTCGTGATTCTCGAGCTGCCGGCGATTATCTTGGTGCTCGCCTACTATCAGCATCGGCAACAGCAGCAAAGCACCAAACCTACATCTCTGTGGTCAGTATGGGTCGAAGCCTTGACCAGTCGTGGGGTGATTTTATTACTCGGTGGTGTCATTATCGGTGCGCTATACGGACCGAAAGGGCTGGCTCCTATCGAGGGCATGGTCATTGACGGCTTTAAAGTATTGCTTGCACTATTCCTGTTAGAAATGGGTCTGTGTACAGCGCGTATTTGTACCCCGCTGCCACTAAAACATTGGCGTCTCGTCCTGTTTGCGGCGCTGGCACCATTCGCGTTGAGTTGGCTGGGTCTTGGACTTGGTTTGTGGCTGCAACTTCCGCTCGGTAGTGTACTCGTTTTGGGTGCATTAACTGCAAGTGCATCCTATATTGCGGCACCTGCAGCTATTCGCGCAGCCATAAAAAAAGCCGACATAGGCATGGCTATGATGGCTTCTTTAGGAGTCACATTCCCGATCAACGTACTCGTTCAACTACCCTTGTTGACCAAATGGCTGAGTGGCTAAGTTCACTCAGTCGTCAGTATGAACGTGACGGTTCACATCAATATTACCCTTGGTCGCGTGGCTATATGGACACACAACGTTAGCTTTCTCGACCAAGGTTTGCGCTTGGTCATCGGCCATACCAGGCAGGTATACGTGTAAGTCGACGGCTATTTGAAAGCCACCTTCGCGTTTACCAATGCCGACGTTTGCGGTCAGTTTGAGACCATCTGGCAGCTTCACTTTTTCCTGGCCCGCAACATGCTTCAATGCACCTAAAAAGCAGGCGGAGTAACCAGCAGCGAATAATTGCTCTGGGTTGGTTGCGCCACCGGGTCCACCAAGCTCTTTGGGTGGTGCCAATTTAACATCGAGCAAACCATCGTCCGATTTCGCGCGACCTTCGCGTCCGCCAGTCGAGGTTACCGTGGCTGTGTAAAGCGCTTCCATAGCATGACTCCTATTGAGATTTTAGTTGAGTTTTGAAACTTAAATTATCCCCTAACCTTAGCAGAGAAACTCTTGTATGCAAGGTAATCAGTGTAATTAATAAGCAAAAAAGGTCTTTACGTTTGGTTACACTTTAGGGAATACTGAAATAAGACCGCAGCTAAGGACTTCAAATGACTTCTCGCGTGACATTGCCGCTCAACGAACAACTATGTTTCGCTATGTATTGTGCGGCAAATTCAATCACTCGTTTGTATAGACCTATACTCGAACCCTTTGGGCTTACCTACGCGCAATACGTTGTTATGCTCGCTGTTTGGCATGGCGGCAAAATGCGCATGGGAAATCTATCCGCCGAAACTCAGTTCGACTCTGGCACGCTCACCCCGCTGGTGCGCAAGTTAGAAGACAAGGGGTTACTGCAACGCTCCTCCTGTCCGAATGATGATCGAGTGAAGTTTGTCGAGCTTACTCGAGCAGGCGAAGATCTTGAACGTCGTATGAGTGGGGTGGCCCAACAGATGCGTTGCCAAATGGCTTTAACGGATGAGCAGATTACCTATATGCGTGAACTCTCTCATCAGCTCAAACTTGGCTTTATCGATGCTGAATATCAAGTGCGCCGCAACGCACGATAGTGATCCAAATGCAGCTCACGACCTCTATTGACTCTAGTTCATGATCAAGAGCACTCATTCCCATGTTCAAACAAAAGCTGCTGCGCTTCGCTATTATTAGTCTATTTATTGTAGTAGCTGCGGCTGTCATGGTGCTGTGGTCATCGCGGGTGACACTCAATCAGATTGGCCAAATGAATACGGCGAACGCCTTGCTGAATGAGCACTTACAGCTCTCCAGTACGTCTTATCGACTCTTTAAGCAGCTGACTGATGAAATTCTCTTTGGCAAGTTCGCCAACCAATCAGCTGTGCGTAATAAACGCGCGATTATTGCCGAATCATTGGGCAAAATTCGCGTTCTCGAAGTGCAACAACGTGAAGCTTTGGGCATCGAGTATACGGCCGGTAGTATCGAGGATACCGATGCATTGGAAGCACTCATTGATAGTATCATTGCTGATTTTGAACACATTGTGGCAAACAGCGATCCTGTCGACTACGACGATCGCATTCGATTTATTCTGGAAGAACGTATCGATATTGGTTTTCGCGAAGCCATCAATGCCGCGGTAACTCGTCAGCGGAATGTTGTTGATGCGCTGAATAATCGTATCGATGGTATCCATGTCATTATTTTATGGGCTGCAATTAGCTTAGCTATCTTGGCCCTCGTCATTACGCTTGCTGGCGTAACGTCGCTTCTCCGCGCGGTTGAGCGCACCCGCGAGGATCTCGAATATCAAGTTGCACAGCGCACTGCAGAACTGACTTCAGCCAACGCCGCGCTGGAGCGCAGTGATGCGGTTCGGCGCAATTTCTTAGCCGATATAAGCCATGAGTTACGGACACCGCTGACCATCATCCGTGGCGAAGCGCAGGTTGCGCTGCGCCGAGAGCAACGGGACCATGAAGAGTACCGAACCGCATTGAATTGTGTGCTGGAGCAATCAGTAGCGCTTTCCAGGTTGGTCGATGACTTGCTCTTTATTGCGCGAGCCGATTCCAATAGTTTGCGCTTGAACCGACAACCCGTTGATGTGAGCACGCTTCTTCAAACCGTTGTTGAGGAAACCCGCGCGCTATCCGAACAGCATGACATTCATCTCCACCTGAGCGACACCGTTCAAGCGAGTGCGATTTTGGATCCTGAACGTATTCGCCAACTGCTCGTTATCCTGATTGAGAACGCCATACGCTACTCACCCACTGCGACCCAAATTCGGATTCGCGCACAATTATCTCCGACAGAGGTCACACTCGTGGTTGAAGACTTTGGTTTCGGTATTGAATCGAGCGAACTACCCTTTATTTTCGAGCGGTTCTATCGCGGTTCTCAAACCGCCAAACACGAGCAAGGGACCGGCTTGGGACTCGCGGTTGCTAAAGCGATTGTCTCCGCTCATGGCGGTCAGATCATTGCTGCAAGTACATTGGGTGAAGGCACCCAAATGACGGTTGTGTTACCTCGCGAACCCTCGAGAGATACCTTATGAATGTTCTCATTGTCGAAGACGAACAACGGCTCGCTCAGTTTCTGCTGAAAGGTCTAACAGCTGAAGGCTATCGTTGCGATCATGCCAGTGATGGGCGCGTTGGGCTCCAGCTCGCTGTTGCCGGTGACTATGATGTAATTATCCTCGACCGCATGCTGCCGCAGAAGGATGGATTGGCTGTTCTGCATGAACTGCGACAACGCGGTATCGTCACTCGAGTCTTAATGTTGACCGCGCTAAACGAAACCGACGATAAAATTCTTGGTCTGCGAGCAGGAGCAGACGACTACCTGGGTAAACCTTTTGACTTTGATGAGCTCGTGGCACGCATTGAGGCACTCGGCCGCCGAACAGCACCCAGCGTAACCCAAACGCTGCAGTGTGGAGCGATTACGTTGGATGCCGACAAACATTTAGCATTTCTGGACGATGCGTTACTAGAGCTAACCAGTAAAGAGTTTGATTTGTTGAAATTTTTCCTCAAACACCCCAATACCGCTCTTTCTCGCGAGAGAATTCTCAATAAAGTTTGGGGAACCCATGAAGATCCACTGACGAATATTGTTGATGTATATATCCGGCGTCTGCGGCTCAAACTAAATGACGTTGACAATACGCTCATCGAGACAGTGCGAGGAGTGGGATACCGATTGGTACATCGCACCCCATAATTTTCATCTGTTATTCATCTAGTAATCAATATTCATTCATCCATAGCCGCTAAACTATGACTTCTCTTATGTGAGTCTGCGCAGTCGCCTTTCCGACGGCTGTGTTGAACCGGCCTAGTGGGCGCCATCCCTAGGCCGGTATTTTTTAATCTAGAGTACGCCCGGATTTAATTGCCAAATACTGTAGTTGAGCGCCGCAGCAAAGGTCACCCAGAGTAGATAGGGAATCAATAATATAGCGGCCGCGCGATTGACTCGCCAATAGGCCGCAATCGTGATCAGAATAGCGCCCCATAGAATGATGATTTCGATGTAGCTGATTGCCCCTAAATACCATGCAAAAAACAACCAACTCCAGAGTGCGTTCAGCGCGAGCTGGATAAAGTTTATCTGCAACGGTCGCTTCGCCACGCCAGCAAATCCATGTTCACGCCAAATCAACCAGGCGGCTATACCCATTAGCGTGTAAAGAACAGTCCAAACCGGACCAAATAACCATGCAGCGGGAGCCCAGTCCGGCAACATGAGTTCGCGATAGAACACAGGGGCATTGGCTGAACCCACTCCACCGATAAATGCTACTAGATAGGATAGCGCGAGCCATCCAAACAAACCGCCTACTTGCTTCGCTAACGACATGCTAAAATCCTTTTGCTACTGACTACTGATGGACAATCTAGATACTGTACGAGTATAGCTGAGATTTTTGTTTATGAATTACTGGTTAATGAAAACTGAGCCGGACGAACTGGGCATCGATGATTTTGCGCAAGCACCCTCCCGTGACTTCATGTGGGATGGTGTTCGAAATTATCAAGCACGCAACTTTATGCGTGAGATGCAGGTTGGTGATCACGTTGTGCTCTATCATTCATCCTGCCGACAGATTGGTGCTGCCGGTATCGTTGAAGTCAGTCGGGCTGCGTATCCTGACCCCGAGCAATTCAATCCGGAGTCTCCTTATTACGACCCGAAGAGCACACCAGACAACCCGCGTTGGGACGCGGTTGATTTGCGCTTTATTGAACACTTTTCAAGCATCA
>DASSWH010000208.1:0-3783 GCA_035705175.1 Pseudidiomarina sp. | reverse complement strand
TGTCTTTCAAGCGTACCAATTCGAGGGGGTTTTTGGTTCCATCCGGACGCCAACGCGGTACCAAGAAGCAACTCAATCCAACATTGGTTTGAGCCAACATTAAAAATGCATCGCACATGGGCGCTGACAAAAACCACTTATGTCCGACCAACTCATAGAGTTCCCCAGAACCGGCTGTTCCGCTCGCTTTAGCGATTGTGGTATTGGCACGAACATCCGAGCCACCTTGCTTTTCAGTCATTCCCATGCCGAATGTGATCCCACGCTTCTGAGTAGCTGGGATATCTCTCGGATCATACTCGTTGGTCAAAACACGAGGCAGCCACTCCGCCGCGACATTCGGTTGCTGCTTCAGCGCCGGAACTACGGCAAAGGTCATAGTAATTGGGCAACCGTGGGCCGCCTCAACTTGCGTATGCAGATAATACTTTGCTGCTCGTGCCACATGCGCACCCAATTGTGACTGTTGCCAAGGGCTCGCATGCAAGCCTTCCGCGATCGCCGTTTGCATCAGTTGATGATAGGCCGGATGAAACTCAACTTTATCGACTCGATGACCAAAACGATCATGCGTATGCAGCTGCGGTTTATGCGAATTGGCCTGATACCCGAGCGCAATGCTCGCGGCGCTGCCCGTTACTGCGCCAAATCGTTCCACATCGGCTCGCGCCCAACTTGCGCCCTCTCGCTGCAAGGCATCTTGCAGTGCTTGATCTCGTAAGAAGCTGTTGTAGCCTTCCAGCTCCGGCGCTTGGTTCATAACCTCATGCGTTTGAAACTTCATCGCGTACCTACCTTCGTTGTGTAGCATTGATCATCTGCTATCAAATCCACGTATCCACCAGCACTAATTACCACACTCATACCATAACGCGAGTTCATGAGACATGACACAGACACTACATCGAGCCGACATTGATGCTATGCCATCACGGTATCGCGCTCAGTTCATTAATAGTTTATCTGGATTTAAAAGCGCCAATTTGATTGGTACTGCGGATGCGGATGGTTCAAGCAACTTGGCTATGCTGAGTTCGGTGGTGCATCTGGGTGCGAATCCTCCACTATTTGCGCACGTCACGCGACCCACGACCGTGGCTCGGCACAGCTTGGATAATCTGCAAGCCACCGGGGTTTATACTTACAACCATGTCAGCCCGAAAATGTTGCCTGCAGCCCATCAAGCTGCGGCTAAATACCCTCGCGATGTGTCGGAGTTCGACGCCGTCGGCCTCACAGCTAGCTATGTCGACAAGTTCGCCGCGCCCTTCGTGGCTGAGAGCGAATTGAGCATTGGCATGCGATTGGTCGAGGTACTCCCCATCAAACACAATGGTACTTTGTTGGTAATCGGCGAAATTGCCTGGGTTCGCTGTCCGCAAAAAGTCATCGAAGCCGATGGATATGTGGATATTGCCGAACTGGATGCAGTGGCCATTAGCGGCTTAGACAGTTATCACCCAGTCCTATCGGGCACACGTTACGGCTATCCTGAGCCGGATTAAGCCTATTCAAGTTTGGGCATCCTCAGTACACTAATGCGCTCTATCGTTTCGGGGTATTGTTCAAGTTGCTATGAGAACCAATTTAATCACACGAGCAGGCTACCTGCAGTTGCAACAAGAGCTCGATCAACTGTGGCGCGTTGACCGCCGTGAGACCACTGAGAAGGTGGCTTGGGCGGCCAGTTTAGGCGATCGCAGTGAAAACGCAGACTATAAATACAACAAGCAGAAGCTGCGACAAATTGACAAGCGCATACGCTTTTTGCGCAAGCGCCTAGAAGATTTGAAGATTGTCGATTATGCACCGCAGCAAGAAGGCAAAGTCTTCTTTGGTGCGCAAGTAACCATTGAAAATGATGCGGGTGATACGCGTACGTTTCGGATTGTTGGGCCTGATGAGATTTATGGCCGTAACGATGTTATCTCCATTGACGCGCCGATGGCACGGGCCTGTTTAGGCAAAGCAGTCGACGACGAGGTGGCGGTGCCAACGCCAACAGGGATGAAACAATGGTATGTGGTCGCCATCCATTACCTCGACTCAACGGCTTGACCGGTCCTATTCCTCCAACCTCGGTAAAGTTTTTCATAGCATGACTTCGCTTCATCGCAGAGGCTGATATACTTGTGCCCACTTTTTTGGGTATGAGACTAGGCGAGAGAGAAGTTATGAGCTGGATTACACAGCAAATCGCAACAGAATTATCGGTACAACCACAACAAGTACAAGCGGTTGTTGCGCTGCTCGACGACGGTTCTACGGTGCCATTTATTGCCCGTTATCGAAAAGAAGCCACCGGCGGCCTCGACGACACACAGTTACGGAATCTGGCACAACGCCTTACCTATTTGCGCGAGTTAGATGATCGCCGCCAGGTGATCTTGGCCAGTATCAAAGACCAAGGGAAACTATCCGACGACCTGAGAGATGCGATTCTCACCACCCAATCGAAAACCGAACTAGAAGACTTATACCTCCCCTTTAAACCAAAACGTCGCACGAAAGGCCAAATTGCGATTGAGGCGGGACTCGAGCCGTTAGCCGATAGGTTACTGGCAGAGCCGACGACTGACCCAGAAGCAGCTGCTGCAGAATTCATTAACGTTGATGCGGGCTTTGCTGACACCAAAGCGGTGTTAGAGGGTGCACGCTTCATCCTGATGGAGAAGTTCGCCGAAAATGCTGCATTATTGAAGAAAATACGCGAATATTTATGGAATAACGCCGAAGTTACCAGCACAGTTGCAACCGGTAAGGAAGTGGAAGGCGCAAAGTATCGCGATTATTTTGAGTTCAGTGAGGCGGTTAAAAAGATTCCTTCACATCGCGCGCTCGCACTGTTCCGTGGACGCAATGAGGGCATCTTGCAGCTCAAACTGAATCCAGACCCACAACAAGATGACCCGAAAGCGCGTAGTTACGGTGAGCAGTTGATTGCCGCTCACTTATCTATTCAAGACAGTGGCCGCGCCGCTGATGCATGGCTACAACAAACCGTGGCATGGACATGGCGCATCAAGATATTGCTGCATATGGAAACCGAGTTATTCGCCAGTATTCGGGAACGTGCCGAAACTGATGCGATTCAGATTTTTGCGAATAATCTAAAAGATCTCATGATGGCGGCACCTGCAGGTGCCAAAGTCACAATGGGACTGGATCCAGGTGTTCGCACAGGTATTAAAATTGCAGTCGTCGATAATACCGGTAAGGTGCTGGGCACCAACACGGTATTCCCATTCCAGCCACAGAATCAAGTCGATAAGTCAATGCGCACGCTAGCGGGCATGTGCAAGCAACATAAGGTTGAGCTGATTTCGATTGGTAACGGCACCTATTCACGTGAAACCGACAAACTGGTCGATGAAATGCTCAAGGCGAATCCAGATATTAAAGCGAGCAAGGTCATCGTGAATGAAGCGGGAGCCTCGGTTTACTCGGCTTCTGAGCTAGCAGCACAAGAATTCCCTGATTTAGACGTCTCCTTGCGCGGTGCCGTGTCTATCGCCCGTCGCCTTCAAGATCCGCTCGCTGAGCTCGTGAAAATCGAGCCGAAGTCCATCGGCGTAGGCCAGTATCAACACGACGTGAGCCAAGCGCAACTGGCACAAAGTCTCGATGCGGTCGTCGAAGACTGCGTAAATGCCGTTGGCGTTGATTTGAACACAGCTTCAGTTGCCTTACTTGCTCGGGTTGCTGGTTTGACGCGAACCATGGCACAGAACATCGTTGCCCATCGCGATACCCATGGACGCTTCGCCACCCGCCAGCAACTAT
>DASSWH010000207.1:0-7501 GCA_035705175.1 Pseudidiomarina sp. | reverse complement strand
CTATTCCCTTTCGACAATATGGTGTCGCGGAATTTCTGACCATTTTCTAGCGTCAATCCACCTTGCTCCTGCATGTACGCAAAAGCGTCTGCCGCGAGTACTTCAGACCACATGTACGCGTAATAACCGGCTGAGTAGCCTCCGGCAAACACGTGAGCGAAGAATGTCGAACGATAGCGCGGCGGCACCGCTTCTACATCAACACCATTACGCGTTAGAGCTGCTTCTTCAAAAGCCTGAATATTTTCAATAGCGGGGGCATCAGCTGGAAGTGTGTGGTACTCCAAGTCGAGCAATGCTGCTGATATGTATTCCAAGGTATCGAAGCCCATATTGAAGTTCTTCGCAGCCATTACTTTTTCAAGCAGCTCAGCCGGGATTTGAGCGTCAGTTTCATGATGACGCGCAAAGTTTGCAAGAACTTTAGGGTTCAATGCCCAATCTTCTTGGAACGTTGATGGGAACTCAACATAGTCGCGCGACACCGATGTGCCCGCCAACGACGGATACATAACGTCAGAGAACATACCATGCAACGCATGACCCATTTCGTGGAACATGGTGCTCACTTCGTCAAAGCTGAGTAACGTTGGTTCGCCATCAGGTGCCTTTTGGATATTCATATTGTTCAGAATTACTGGCTTTGTATCCAGTAAATTAGACTGACTCACAAATGAACTCATCCAAGCACCACCACGCTTACCGTCACGAGTAAACCAATCGCCATAGAATAAGCCTAAAGTTTCACCATCCACATCTTTCACTTCGTACACCAAAATATCGTCAGCGTAGGTTGGGATGTCGTCACGCTTATGGAACGTGATACCAAATAGCTCCGTCATGGCAAAGAATACGCCGTCTTCAACAACTCGGTTGAACTCAAAGTATTGCTTAACTTGATCTGCGTCTAATGCATATTTTTCGGCACGTACTTTTTCAGCATAATACGCCCAATCCCATGGCTTAACGGTAAAGTCACCCCCCTCAGCCTCAATCATTTCTTGAATGGCGAGTTGCTCCGCACGAACGTTAGAGACCACAGCTGGAACCAAGTCACGTAACATGTCTTGTGCCGCAGCCGGCTCTTCCGCCATGCTTTGTTCAAGCACATACTGACCCCAGTTTTCGTAGCCTAACAGTGCAGCTTTGTCGGCGCGCAACTCAACTAAACGAGCAACTAACGGGCGGTTATCAGTGGCCGTATTGCCGGTTCCACGATTTGCAGAAGCTTCCCATACACGTTGACGGAGCTCACGATTCTCTAATGATTTTAGAATCGGCTGACGAGTCGTATTCGTAATTTTGATTGCGTATTTACCGTCGTGCCCCGCCGCGGTAGCCGCATCGGCTAATTGCTGGATTTCTGCAGCACTCAAGCCTGCTAATTCTTCCGCCGAGTCAACGATAACGATGTTTTCTTCAGCTAGTTTCATTAAATTTTGCTGAAATTGCGTGGTCAGTTCAGATAATTCGGTGTTAATCGCACGAATTTGCTCTTTTTGCTCACTGCTCAGCTGGGCGCCAGCGCGTATAAACCCTTTATAGGTGTCTTCAACTAACCGTAATGCTTCGCCTTCAAGACCTTCACGAGCATCATAAACAGCTTTCACACGCGCAAATAACTGCGGGTTTAGGCTAATGTTATCGCCATGCTTCGCCATTAAAGGCGCCATTTTGGATTGCAATGCACGCGTATCGTCATTGCCAGCCGAACCAGCAACGTTATAAAACACCGAAGCAACACGATTCAGCAGCCGACCTGAACGCTCCATCGCTACAATTGTGTTCTCAAAGGTTGGCGGAGCTGGGTCGTTCGCTATGGCTTCGATTTCCGCCATGTGTTGCTCCATACCCGCCATTAGCGCTGGCTCATAGTCCGCAAACTCAATGGCTGCAAAATCTGGAGCTTGGTAAGGCAAAGTGCTTGCAGTATAAAACGGGTTACTCGCGTTGAATTCACTGCTACTTGTTTGCATCTGCTCTTGTTGGGCAGTGTCTGTCGTTTGTTGTGCTGCGTCTTTATCAGAACATGCCGCTAGTGTTAGCGCTGTACCGATAGCAACAGCAATAAGGCTCTTGCGCATCATAATAGGATCTCCCTGGTAGAATGAATCCAACGACTTTAACAGACCTTGGCTTCAATGGTATGTGTATTCACGTGCTCTAATGTAACTTTGTGTGACTAAGGGCTCAAGAGCAATTCATAGCGTAAATGATGTGTTTTGACGGATTTCACGCAAATTCACTGATTTACGCAACAATCTTTATGGGGATAAGCGGTGGCAGACCGTGTTGTGCCCGAGCTTTGTCACAGAAAGGATTTTCACCCTCATCACCAGCGACAAACTCACGACATGGAGATGGACGATTGGCATAAATAGTGCAACCCACAAGCACGCCGACTTCACCTTCAAGCGCAACGCAACGAGGTTGTTTTTGGTTCGTACCTTGCATGCATAGTAGATGTGGGTGAATAGCTTGGGTGAGTTCGGACGGTACATAGCCGCCTGGAGCGCCAGTGGCTTCGCCCCAATAGAAAGACACGCGATACGACGCGCAACAAGCACCACACGTCAAGCAGGCAGAGGCCGAACTCATCGCGCAACACTCCCAACAGGTAGACAACTTGTTGAAATGGCGGAGCGGACGGGACTCGAACCCGCGACCCCCGGCGTGACAGGCCGGTATTCTAACCAACTGAACTACCGCTCCGCAGCGGTATAACTTTGAGGAAGTGGCGGAGCGGACGGGACTCGAACCCGCGACCCCCGGCGTGACAGGCCGGTATTCTAACCAACTGAACTACCGCTCCAGCTTCCTGATTCGGGACTGACTGGTTAGCCACCCCCTGAATGCGGAGCGAATATTACGAGTGCGCCCTGTCGTCGTCAACCTTTTTTTTGTGCTTTTATGCCGTTTGCCTGAAAAACACACAAAAACCACCAAAAGCGCTACTGGTTACTAGCTACTAGCTACTAGCTACTGATTAATCGTTATTCGTTCGTTGCTAATAGCTAGTAACGCTTTTGCTGTTCTAGTAGACGTGATGCAGTGGACTGGTTACCATTACCTATCTTTATGAAACCGAGATAGCTATGCGGCAAATCGTCCTCGACACTGAAACGACAGGCCTTGATCCTGCGCAAGGTCATCGCATCATCGAAATTGGCGCAGTCGAACTCATCGGCCGGAAGTTAACCGGACAAACCTTCCATTGTTATATCAATCCACAGCGCGTGGTTGAGCAAGAAGCCATCGAAGTGCATGGCATAACAAATGAGTTTTTGCAGGATAAACCGGTTTTCTCTCAGATTTGCGATGAATTTGTCGATTTTATCCGTGGCGCTGAATTAGTGATTCATAATGCTGCGTTTGATGTTGGCTTTATGGACTCTGAGTTTGCGCGAGTTAACAAGAACCTCGGAACCACTCGAGATTTTTGTCAGATTCTAGATACCCTCATGTTGGCGCGGGAAATGCGACCGGGCCAAAAGAACAATCTCGACGCTTTATGTCGCGCGTTCAGTATCGATAACTCGAACCGTGAATTCCACGGTGCCTTACTCGATGCCGAACTCCTTGCCGATGTCTATTTAGCGATGACTGGCGGCCAAACAAAACTGGAATTGGCTGCTAAATCAGTGTCTGCACATGGCGAAGTCGACTCTGGCTGGACTCCGCTGCAAAATAAGCCTGCACTGCGCGTTGTTCGCGCAACAGCTGCAGAAGAGCAAGCCCATCATGAGCGTCTCTCATTGATAGAAAACGCGCTTTGGCGCAGTTAACGGACTAACGACTATGGCGAGTGTTGTACACATCTACACTGATGGCTCCTGCTTGGGAAATCCTGGCCCAGGTGGCTATGGTGTAGTGATTGAATACGGTCAACATCATAAAGAGTTAGCAGAAGGATTCCGACTGACTACGAATAACCGCATGGAGATGCTGGCAGCCATTCGCGGACTTGAGGCATTAACTCGGTCATGCCAAGTGATTCTCACTACGGACAGTCAATACCTGAAACAAGGTATTCAAACCTGGATTCACAATTGGAAGCGGAATGGCTGGCGAACATCCAATCGTAAACCGGTGAAAAATGCAGATCTGTGGCAACAGCTCGATGCTGCCTGTCAACGGCATACTATTGAATGGGAGTGGGTCAAAGGTCACGCTGGACACCCGCAGAACGAACGCTGTGATGAACTGGCTCGAACGGCGGCAACCGCTCATCAGCTTGCGGAAGATAAAGGGTTTATTCCAACCGAGTGAGGGTAAACTTATTCACCATTCACTAGCGGATATTTCTCAGCTTCCCAGGCATTCATGCCGCCGGCAACGGAGATCACTCGCTCAAACCCCATGCGCTGGAGTGATTCAGCAGCCAGCGCACTCCGACCACCACTACGACAAATGAGGTAGATTGGCTCCGCTGCCATGCGTTGCAGCGCATCGTCATAGCCTGCAACCGAGGGATGTTGATGTAATTGCATTTCCAGCACGCCACGAGGCATATTCACTGCTTGCCGGATATGCCCAGCGGCGTATTCAGCAGGTTCACGGACGTCGATTACTCTGGCTCCCTCAGCAATGCATTGTTGGAGTGTTTGCACGTCAACCTCGTCGACGTTTGCTTTCGCTTGAGCGCATAATTCAGCGGCCGTTAACATAATTCATCTCCTGTTCGATTGGCGACGGGCATGGTCGCCATACGGGCTTTCGATTGTTTTCTCGCTTTCACCAGAGTCAATGGATACTCGCGTTTTCGTGCCACGATATAGTACATGGCTCCGCATTTCGGTAGTAACTTAAATAAACTTTGCATACCCCGATCAGGTGGATCGAGTTTCTCAACTAAGAGAGTGGGGGCAAAATAGCCATGTTCAACCACTTCAAAATTCAGCAAACTTAACCAATCTCGGATTCGGGCCTTGGTAAAATAGCGTCCTGACCAGGGTGGCTGACGCAAATGACTCGGCCAAAAACCAGTGAATAGCGCCGGCGATAGAGGATTAAAACCGACGTACAAAAGATAGCCGTCAGCAATTAGACTGCGAGTGAGTTCGCGCAGAAACTGATGGGGGTCCCGTTCAAACTCTAACTGTCCTACTTGCAAAATGGCATCCAAAGCATGCTCTGCAAAAGGCCACATAGTCGGTTCCGCATGCACGTCCACACGCCCGCCCGCTGCCACGGAAAACTGGTGTTTGACCCGAATATCCGGCAAGTCGACCGCTTTTGCCAAATGCCCTACCCGAGCCAAGTGATAACCAAAAATACGATCGCTAAATGGCGCCAAGACGTGACAAACTTGCTGGCGCAACCATTCACCATGCGCTAGTTGCTGCCACGATGCTGGCGCTTTTGCAGAACTTTCACTTAACGCAGGTTTTAACATCACACTCTATCACCTGTATACTCGCAAACATTGATATCTAGATTAGCAGGGTTTGTCGATGCTTGTTACTGCGCTACCCGCATTTACCGATAATTACATTTGGCTGGCACAAGAGTCTGATTCACGCAACGTCGTCGTTGTTGACCCCGGCGATGAAGAACCTGTGCTTGCCTATGTAAAAGAGCACGAACTAATCATCAGTGCCATTTTGATTACTCATCATCACTGGGATCATACTGATGGACTCCTGCCATTACTGCAGCATGTCGACGTGCCAGTTATCGGGCCAATGAATCCGAAGATCAAAGGGGTCAACCAACGTGTTAAGGACGGCGATACAGTCGCAGTCCCGGGGCTTACTACGCCGTTTCACGTCATTGCAACGCCCGGACATACACTCGACCATATTAGTTTCTATAACCAAACGGCGTTGTTTTGCGGTGATACGTTGTTCGCAGCGGGCTGTGGTCGTATGTTTGAAGGCTCAGCGGAACAATATCATCGTTCTTTACAACGACTCGGTGAACTCGCAGGCACAACGAAGGTCTATTGCGCACATGAGTACACCGCTGCGAATGTAAAATTTGCTCGAACCGTCGAACCAGACAATCAAGTATTGCGTGACTTTGAACAGTGGGTAACCGAACAACGCCAGCATGGCAACATGACTCTGCCCTCGACGATTGAACAAGAGCGACAAATTAATCCTTTTTTACGAGCTCAGTCTGTTGCAGAATTTGCGCAACGACGTCAACAAAAAGATCAGTTCTAATGCGAATGATATCAACTCGAACACGCGCACTCTCTATTGCGACATGTCTGCTTGTTGTTGGCTGTTCAGCAGTGCCCGATGAGACATCTACATCAGCCACAGAAGCAGTTGCTAGCGAACAACCAGCGCCGGCGGCTGAAAAGCCGGCCCCGGCGGCAGCAAAAATGATAGCCAATCTCGATATCGAATCAGAGGAGTCTCCCGCAACGGTCGTGGTCATTGCGCCACAAGACGAAACGAATATTTGGGCGCGAATTCAACGGCAATTGACGATGAAGGCACCCGAAGTTCCGCGCGTGATCAGTCAACGTGACTGGTATTTGCGAAACCCAGCCTATATGGAGCGTGTCGCAAAGCGCGCGCAACCTTTCATGTATCTGATTGTGGAAGAAATTGAGAAACGCGGTATGCCACTCGAGTTGGCATTATTGCCTATCGTTGAGAGTGCATTTGACCCGTTCGCATACTCGCACGGTCGTGCAGCAGGTATTTGGCAATTTATACCAGGTACCGCTCGTTATTATGGTCTCGAAATTAATTGGTGGTACGACGGGCGACGCGATGTTCATGCAGCAACCCATGCTGCGCTTGACTACCTCAGTGCCCTTCACACGATGTTTGATGGCAATTGGTTGCACGCGTTAGCGGCCTATAATTCAGGTGAAGGTCGTGTCCGCAGCGCCATTCGAAAAAACCAACGCGCCGGTAAACCAACCGATTTCTGGTCCCTTGATTTACCGCGTGAAACACGCGCATATGTGCCTAAACTTCTAGCACTCGCGGATATCCTCAAACATCATGAAACCTATCAGTATTCGTGGGTACCCATCGACAATCAGCCCTATCTAACCGTGGTGCATGCGGAGAGTCAAATTGACTTGGCTAAGGCAGCAGAACATTCAGGGCTGACACTCGAACAGTTGCACCATTATAACTCTGGTTATAATCGCTGGGCAACGGACCCACAAGGTCCGCACCGATTATTACTTCCTTTGGAGAACGCTGAGCGTTTAAAAAACTGGCTTGCCACCAGCGATGCACAAGACTGGGTGCAGTGGACACGGCATCAAATCAGAAACGGTGAAAGTTTGTTAGTGATTGCGAAAAAGTATCATACGACTGTCGATGCTATTCGCCAAGCTAACGGCTTGCGCGGTTCTATGATTCGCGCAGGCGATCACCTTCTTATTCCAGTTGCGACGCGTGATCTGACCGACTATAGCCTGTCTGCTGAGCAACGTCTTGCTGACACGCAAGCAACTCCACGCGGACAGTACAAAATAGAACATCGAGTTAAGTCCGGTGATACGTTGTGGGATATCAGTCGTGAATAC
>DASSWH010000206.1:0-7044 GCA_035705175.1 Pseudidiomarina sp. | reverse complement strand
CGCCATGTACCTGAGCATTTTTCTGACTGCATTGCTGGCAGCGACAATTCTGCCCGTGCAGTCAGAAATACTGGTGGTAGCAGCTCAGCAGCAAGGTTACAACCTGTGGTGGCTCTGGGCTATTGCGTCTGCGGGAAACACGTTAGGCTCTGTGGTCAATTACGTGCTTGGACGTTACCTACTGCAGTTTCAAGATCGGCGCTGGTTTCCTTTCAAACCTAATACCCTAGAAAAAGGTCATTGGTGGTTCGAGCGCTACGGGAAATGGTCGCTACTGCTCGCTTGGACGCCATTTTTGGGCGATCCGCTAACTTTTATTGCGGGCATGTTGCGCTTAAGCTTCTGGCAATTCCTTATTTTGGTATTTGTTAGTAAAGCTGGTCGGTATGCCGTTTTGCTTGGTATCATGCAGCTATTCTGGCCGCAGTGATGAATGAGGGGAACCATGGAGCGCTTTTTTGAGAATCTGATGTACAGCCTACGCTGGCTGCTTGCACCCATTTATTTAGGGTTAAGCTTAGCTGTGCTGCTGTTGGCGATAAAGTTTTTTCAAGAATTGTTGCATGCATTCCCGGTCATTCTCAATACGCCTGAAGTCGATTTAATTCTCATGGTTCTGACGCTTATCGACATTGCTTTGGTGGGTGGTTTGCTAGTGATGGTGATGCTGAGTGGCTACGAGAATTTCGTCTCAACGCTGAATATCAACGGAAATACCGAGAAACTGGCTTGGCTGGGGAAAATTGATTCAGGCGGTTTAAAGAATAAAGTAGCCGCCTCTATTGTGGCTATTTCGTCCATTCATTTGCTGAAAGTCTTTATGAATGCTGAGAATTTAGCCGATGACAAGATCAAATGGTACGTCATTATGCACATGACCTTTGTCGGATCGGCCTTCGCGATGGGGTATTTAGATAAATTGACGCGGGATAAATCAGACACCAGCGGCGATTAAATTTCGACTCGCGGTACCCGCGACGATACTCGGCAAAACAACTCATAACTAATGGTGCCAGCGGCCTCAGCAATGCGGTCGACGGACAGATTAGGTCCCCACAATTCGACTTCATCTCCCACTTGAACCGCGTTCAAATCGGTCACATCGATGGTGATCATATCCATGGATACCGTACCCACGAGCGGTACTTCAGTTCCCTGAACATAAACCGGTGTGCCATCTGGACAATGGCGGGGATAACCATCCGCGTACCCAATGGCCACGGTCGCGATAAGGCTTATGCGTTTGGCCTGCCAACGGCTGCCGTACCCGACGCTATCGCCCGCCGGAATTTCCCGAACGGCAATAATCGGGGCAACCAAACGCATAACCGGACGTAGTGGTATTGTGATGTTTTGATCGGGCGTTCTTGGTGCAACCCCATACAGGGTTAAGCCAGCACGAACCCAATGACCATCGAGGGTACTGAAGTCTTTCGATGAACTCAAAAGGGCGGCTGAATTGGCAATACTGAGGGATTCAGTGATTGCCGTCTCTGCACATACGGCACTAAATAAATCATTTTGCTGTTGGGTCAGTGGATGCTCACTATCACCGGAATTCGCGTAATGAGACATCAACGTAATCGCGCCGACATTGGGGCTGGCTTCAAGCTCGCGATGTACTCGCGCAACCTCTTGCGGGTGCCAGCCAAGGCGATGCATGCCGGTATCCACTTTCAACCACACGGCTAGCGGTCGCACTAAACGCGACGTTAGTATCGCATCTAACTGGGCAGGCTCGTGCACCACCGGTTGCAGGTTATGATGCGCACAAATGGGTAGCTCGGCGGCAGACAAACAGCCCTCGAGTAGAACAATCGGTAAACTAAAACCCGCTTCACGAAGCTGTAGCGCTTCATCAATAAAAGCTACGGCAAAGGCATCCACATGAGCTGCGATCGCATTCGCGGTGCTAATAACTCCATGCCCATACCCATCGGCTTTGATCACACCCAGCACTTTGGCTCCGGCTGCGCTATCTCGGATTAATTGGGCATTCTGCGCGAATGCACCACGGTCAATTTCTGCTCGTGTTGCGCGAAAGTGTATCCCGTTCCCCATGTTTCTCCTTACCCAATCATCACGAAACTAGCGACTACGTAGAGCACAATAGTGATGGCGCCGCCGACCAATGCGTACGGTAATTGTGTTTGCACGTGCTCTAACAAATCACAGCCCGATGCGAGCGATGATACCGCGGTGGTATCGGATATCGGTGAACAATGGTCGCCAAACACCCCACCACCCAACACTGCGGCCAGTAGCAACGGTGCCGGTAAATCGAGTGCGATAATCAATGGCGCAGCAATCGGAATTAAAATAGCGAAGGTGCCCCACGAGGTACCGGTCGTAAAAGAAATCAGTGCGCCGGCGACAAACAGCATCGGCGCAATAAGTACGAGTGGCAAATAATCACCAACTAAGCCCGCCAAGAAGACACCGGTCCCCAGTTCACGCAAGCTGCTTCCAAGGGCAAGCGACAACAATACGATGGTCACCAGCGGCAGCAGCTCGCCCATGCCCTTAAATCCAATATTCACCAAGTTTTGATGGGTTTCACGTTTACTGAGTAACAGCATGAGGTATGCAACCAAACAGGCAAGAGCAGTCGCATATAAAACTGCTTTCGAGCCATCGCCCTGAGTGATGTCACCACCGCCAGTGCCAATCATAAAGGCAATCATGCCACCAACCATCACCACCAAAGGCACGACCATGTAGCGCGCTTTGCTATTGCTTGGCACATGTTCCGGTATATCTTGCGTAGGCTGTGGCTGTGCTTCAAGGCGTCGCATCGGGCCATGGACGCGAGTCGAAATAGCGGTGTAGAACACTAACACTAAAGTCACCAGAGCATAGAAGTTAAAGGGAATGGTGCTCCAAAGCGTCACCACCGATGACCCCGGTAGCTCCTGCTGTTCGAGCATACCCAACACGTATGCTCCCCAACCGTTCAACAGAATCAAAATACAAATCGGCGCACTGGTACTATCAATTAAATAGGCTAAACGGGCACGGCTCATGCCTAGTTTCTCGAACAGGCCGCGCGATAAAATACCTGCCGTTAACACGCTTAAATTGGATTCGATAAAAATGAAAATGCCAGTGAATACGGTGAGCAAACTAGCGCTGCGTTTAGTTTTACCCATACCGCGCTTGAGCAGGGCCTCGACCATAGCAGCAACACCACCGGACTCGCGAATGTAGGCGAGGAGTGCGCCAACCAGCAAGCTGAATACCAAAATACGAGTGTTCCCAGGCGATTCAAAGACACCGACAATTCGTTCAAGCGTGGCAATGAATGCGTAGCCAAGCGATAGCTCTGGGGCTTGCAGTGTGAGTAATAACTCTGAGGTAAATACGGCAAGCAGCAATGCGACAATCACTTCCTTGCGCCAAAACACGACAATAATCGCCACCAGAGGCGGTAGTATCGATAGCCACGTCATGTTCATTCCTTCACTGATGGGTTTGCGGATTCACGCAGTATAAGTTCACTCGATAGCGATAGTGTGCCAAGAAAACACAGGGATGGAAACACAATCCCCAAATCCCTACCAAATAAAAATAATTCGCATTTAGACTTGATCTATAAATGCGAATCGTTATCATTACCGGACTTTCATACTATTCCTTTGTAGGAGCGCGCAAGAATTATGGCAATGCAGTTCAAACGCACAGTCACAGCAATCGCAATCACGAGTTCTCTGGTTAGCGTGTCATACGCTCAAGAGTCAGCTTCGATCCAAGCTGACGAGCGCATCGAAATTACCGCAACTCGAACCAATCAACAAGCCAGTGCAATTCCAGCAACCGTGACAGTCATTGATGGCGAAGAACTCCGTCAGCAATTAGCAGTTGCTGACTCTTTGTCTGATGTACTCGGTAATTTAGCTCCTTCATTCTCTCCGTCGCGACAAAAGTTATCGAGTGCTGGTGAGACCTTGCGTGGTCGTGACCCCTTGTATTTGATTGATGGCGTGCCGCAATCCAATCCGCTGCGTAATGGCTCGCGCGCTGCTTACACCATTGACCCACTGATGATCGAACGCGTTGAAATTATTCATGGGGCTAGCGCTATTCAGGGAATGGGAGCGAGTGGCGGTATTATTAATATCATTACGAAGTCAGCCACCGAGGGCGCCTCGCACGAGGTGGTCGCGGGCTTCTCAGCACCGACCAGCGAAGTAGGTGACGGTCTCTCGTATCGCACGGGTTATTTGTTCCGCGGCGCAACCGGTGACTGGCGCGTGGTTACTGGTGTGCAATTGCGCAGCACGGGTATGTATGTAGACGGCAATGGTGACTTTATCGGTACCGATGTCACCCAAGGCGACACGCAAGACTCAGAGAGTTATGACGTGTTTGCCAAGGTGAAACGCGACCTCGCTCGCGGTGAGTCTGTAGAGTTGATGGTCAACCATTTCACTATGGAAGGGAACGGTGACTATTCTCCGGTAGCCGGTGATCGCGAGAACGGTATTCCTACCATTGCGGTAGAGCAGGCGTCTGAGGGTGACCCGGCAACGAACAAAGTCACCACAGCACAACTGACCTATCTAAACGCCGACGTGATGGGTGCTGCGTTGAATTGGCAACTATTCCTGCAAGATTTTTCAGCATTGTATGGTGGTGGACGTTTTGGTGTATTCCAAGATCCAGCATTAGGTGAAAACCTATTTGACCAGTCGCGCAACGACTCGCGTAAATATGGCTCGCGCTTTACCTTGAACTGGAGTGATGTCGCGGATTCTCCAGTAGATGTGACTGCAGGTCTGGATTATCTCAATGACACGACGTTCCAAGAGCTTGCTCAAACTGGACGTAAATGGGTTCCGGAAACCACGTTCAAAAACTGGGCACCGTTTGCACAAGCTCGTTATCAACAAGGCGCGCTAACCGTCAGTGGTGGTCTGCGTTACGAATATGGTCGCCTCGAAGTCGACGATTTCACCACGCTCGCTGGCTATAATAATACCTTTGTGAAGGGCGGTGATCCGTCGTTCAATGAATTGCTTCCAAACCTGGGCGCTGTGTACGCATTCAACAATGAATGGCGTGCTTTTGTCAGCTACTCAGAGGGCTTCAGTATGCCCGATGTTGGCCGTGTACTGCGCGGTATCAGCACACCGAATCAAGAAATTGATTCGTTTCTCGATTTGCAGCCAGTCATCGCGGATAACCAAGAAGTCGGTATCGAATATCGTAGTCAAGCTTTACAGGTCAGCTTGAGCTACTTCCGTTCAGACTCCGACTTAGGTGCTCGATTACAGGCCGATGCAGATGGTATCTTCTCAGTTTTACGTGAGCGCACTGAGATTGACGGCTATGAACTGGCTGCAACCTATAGTCCAAGTTCAACCACCAGCTTCGGTTTGAACTATGCCGACACGGATGGTGAGTTTGATAGTGATGGTGACCAACGCGTTGACACGCAGCTCGGTGGACGCAACATTGCGCCGCGTCGTTTAAACTTGCATTGGCAACAACAATGGAATGATTGGATTTCGTCGCGGTTGCAGTGGAATCAATTTTTTGACCGTGACATCTACACCGGCGCTGCCGCCATCAATAACTTTGACGGTTATAACACGCTGGATTTGCAAGTTAGTTTCGAAACGCAGGATTACGGCATGTTCTCGGTTGGCGTCGAAAACCTGTTGGATGAGTTTTATCTGACTTACTATTCGCAAACAGCAGGGTCCAATACCAGTAATTTCGCGGGTCGTGGTCGCACGGTTAGTGTCAATTGGCAATATAGCTTTTAAGGAGCTTTATGCGTCAGTGGATGGGACGCTTACATCGTTGGCTTGGGATTTTAGTGAGCTTATGGTTGGTGCTTGTCGCTTTGACAGGCACCTTTTTGCTTTATAAAACCGAGCTATTGCAGTGGCAATATCCGCAACTGAAACTCACCGAGTTACCCTCTATGGCAACCGCTGGCGCGGTCTTTGATCAGTATGAAACGGGCTATGCGTATTTACCGCGCGCTGATAAACCTTGGATTGAAGTCATAGATGGCGCTGGTCATAGCCATTATCACGGTGTTGCAGGCGAACACTTACTAACCCGCCCCGCACTCGATGACTGGATTGATATTGCGGTGCAATTCCATCATCACCTACTGCTACATGAGTTTGGCAAGGATCTCATGGGCATCTTGAGTCTTACCACACTCTTTATATTGCTGTCCGGCATCATTCGCTGGTGGCCACGCCGTTGGAGTTATCGACTATGGTCTGTACGCTGGCATTGGCCCTGGCAGACCGGTTTTCAAATGACGCTGTATCAGTTTCATAAAACCTTTGGAGTCATCCTCTTACCGGGGATTTTACTTGGCGCAATAACAGGTACAGCGATTATGTATGCTGCGACCGTTTCAGGTAGCCTGACGACTTTACTGCCGCAGCAGGACCAGCAATGGCAACCAGCAATGACTGAGGTACAGGCAACTAACTGGACTCAGCGGTTGCAAGCAGCCCGACAAATTTTTCCAGACATGGTACCAACACTCGTGTCATTGCCGACTAAGGCCGATGGCACTGTTTCTATGCGCTTACGCTATGAGGGAGAGTGGCATCCCAATGGTCGCAGCTCACTGAGCTTCTCTACGATGACGGGTGAGCTTACGGCATGGAATGATACGCGCAACAGCGCTTTGGGATATCAACTATCACAAACCATTTATCCGTTACACGTAGCCGCGGTGGGCGGTTTGCCGCTGTTTATCCTGCTACTGGCGGGTGGCATCATGCTTATTTTGTTGCCGATAACCGGCGTTTGGTTTTGGCTCTGGCGTCAACGGCGAAAAACCAGTACCGTTAAGGTCTAGCGCCGACGTTAACGAGACTTCATGTGACTACTCATGCCAACTCAAACAACCACTATCCTCGCGTTGCAACTTTAGGGCCAACCGGCACCTTTTCTGAGCGCGCCGCTCAACATTGGCTCGCCGCTGACTCCAGCAGTAAAAATGCGTTGCATTTTTATCCGTCGTTGGCGCGAACTCTGGCTGCCGTGCCCGATCACTGTGATTTGGCCGTG
>DASSWH010000205.1:0-4797 GCA_035705175.1 Pseudidiomarina sp. | reverse complement strand
GCTGACATTGTCGGTCGAATGGCCGATGAACCCCTGCGGATGGATACTATTTTGAACATTAACGTACCCTCAATTCCCTACACAGAGTTAAAAGGTATTCAAGTGACGCGGTTAGGGCGTCGTCATCGTGCAGAGACCATGGTACATGACCGCGATCCATTTGGTCGTGATATTTATTGGTACGGGCCCATTGGCGGGCAACAAGATGATGCAGAAGGTACTGATTTTCACGCGGTTCGAGAAGGGTATGTTTCGGTGACGCCGATTAGCTTAGATATGACTGCCAGGTCACATCAAGAAACATTAAGTCAGTGGTTGAGTAGCACGACACCATGATGATCCAAAACTTTCAGGGCATGGCGCGCCGCCTCGCCGCATTATTGCAGCAGCAAGGTATTACGGATCAGCATGTACTGCGCGTTATTGAGACCACGCCGCGCCATCAATTTATGCCAGAATCATTGGCGCACAAAGCTTATGAAAATACGGCGTTACCTATCGGCAAAGGTCAAACCATCTCACAGCCATTAATAGTGGCTTCAATGACTCAATTGCTCATGCAGCATGACTGTCAAAAAATACTCGAAATTGGCACTGGGAGCGGTTATCAAACTGCAGTGCTAGCGCAATTGGTTGAACGCGTTTATTCGGTTGAACGAATTGCTGAACTGCAGTATCAAGCAAAGCGACGATTGAAAAACCTCGACTTACACAATATTCAGATGCGCCATGGCGATGGCTGGCAAGGCTGGTCAAGCAAGTCGCCGTTCGACGGTATTATTGTAACGGCGGCTGCGCAATCGATACCACAGGCTTTATTAGAACAGTTGGCGGATGGCGGCGTACTGATTATTCCTGTGGGTAGCGAACGCCAGGCGCTTCATGTCGTGCGTCGATTTGGTGATAGTTTTGAGCAGAAGCAATTGGCTGACGTTAAGTTTGTCCCGTTGGTTCCAGGAGCATTAGCATGAAGCTATTTAGCTGGCTCTACGATCGCGTGTTGCAGTGGTCTCAACATCGTCGGGCACCTGCGATTCTTGCAGGCTTAAGTTTTTCCGAGTCGGTAATATTCCCAATACCACCTGACGTCATGCTGGCGCCAATGGCGATGACACAACCGCATCGTGCGTGGTTCTTTGCAGCGTTAACGACCGTGGCATCAGTATTGGGAGGTATCGCCGGATATGTCCTCGGATGGTGGGCATTTGAACCTTTCGTGTTGCCTTTAATTGAGTGGGCGGGCTATCAGGAAAAATTAGCAACGGTCACGCGTTGGTTTCAACAGTATGGTTTTTGGATTATTTTTATAGCTGGATTTTCGCCGCTGCCTTATAAACTTTTCACTGTAACCGGCGGCATGTTGCAAGTGGCGTTTATCCCATTTGTCATGGGTTCGCTGATTAGTCGTGGTTTACGGTTCTTTTTGGTTGCCTGGTTGTTACGCACTGGTGGTCCGAAGATGGCAGTTAAACTAAGAACTTATGTAGACCGCATTGGTTGGGGGATGGTGATACTTGCCATAATTGCTTATGTATGGACGCGCTAACAAGATAGCTTGGGTGATCACGCTTTGTGCCTGGGTCTTAGTCGCCTGTGCGCAACGAGATGCTGCCGCACCGGTGAAGCGAGTCTACACGGGTTCCTCCATTCATGATTACGAACGCGCCTCTCTATCCGCACCAACCTATACAGTCATACGCGGCGATACCCTCTATTCGATCGCGTTTCGCGCAAATTTGGATGTGCGCGAACTTGCTCGATTAAATGCTCTCGCGGACCCGTATGTAATCTATCCTGGGCAAGTGTTAAACCTTAAAAGTCGTCGACAAACAAAAACGTCGACAGCCGGTAAACGAGCGCAAAAATCGGTTCGTTCAACGCCAAAAACTTCCACTAAGACCGTTGATTCGCCCGTCAATAGAGAGTATGTTGATGTTAAAAATAAACAAAATATTAGCAAACCAAAGGTCTTACCAACACCTTTAGAAGTGCTTCCGGCCAGCAAAGACATTGTTTGGCGTTGGCCTTCATCTGCTCAAGTTATTCGAGAGTTCTCGACTGCAGAAGCAGGGAATAAGGGTTTGGATTTTGGTGGAGCTAGAGATGATCCCGTATTTGCTGCTGCAGCTGGAAAAGTGGTCTATGCAGGCAACGCATTGAAGGGATATGGCAATTTAATCATTTTGAAACATAACGATGATTACATTACCGCTTACGCGCACAATTCAAAGCTTCTTGTCACTGAGCAGCAGTGGGTTCAAGTCGGTGATGAAATTGCAAGAATGGGGGACACCGACGCGGAGCGCGTCAAACTTCATTTCGAAGTTCGATTCCGTGGAAAGTCGGTAAATCCAAGGCATTATTTGCCTCGGGGGGCACAATGAGTCGAAGTCAAGACGACATCGAAGATATCGATGAGCAAGACCTAATGTCTGCGATGCAGCAGGGCGAAATAGTGTCTGACGAAGAGAGTGAATTCGACGAAATTATTGCGAGTCGAGTCAACAATCAACGAAAGATGGACGCGACTCAGTTGTATCTGAGTGAGATTGGTTTTTCGCCCTTGCTCACTGCGGAAGAGGAAGTCTATTTTTCGCGGTTAGCGCGGAAAGGCGATGGGAAAGCACGAGCGCGGATGATCGAGAGTAATTTACGCTTGGTTGTCAAAATTGCGCGGCGCTATACAAATCGCGGATTAGCCTTGCTTGATTTGGTTGAAGAAGGGAATTTAGGGCTCATTCGTGCCGTCGAGAAATTCGATCCAGAACGCGGTTTTCGATTCTCAACGTATGCCACGTGGTGGATCCGGCAAACCATTGAGCGGGCCATCATGAACCAAACCCGCACCATTCGGCTACCGATTCACGTCGTGAAAGAATTAAATTCCTATTTACGAGCCTCTCGTGAACTTGCACATAAACTTGACCATGAACCGACTGCTGAGGATATTGCAGAGAAAATGGATGTCTCGGTTGCTGAGGTGAGTCGTATGTTGCGACTCAACGAACGCGTGTCATCAGTAGACACTCCGATGGGCGGTAGCGATAATGACAAAGCGCTGGTCGACATGCTCTCCGATGAGAATGATTTTGGTCCTGAAGGGGTGCTACAAGATAATGATTTGCGTGAGCACATTATTGATTGGCTCGCGAACTTAAATACCAAACAGCGCGAAGTTTTAGCGCGTCGATTTGGTCTTATGGGGCATGAACCTGCAACGCTTGAGGATGTTGGTCGTGAAATAGGCCTCACGCGTGAACGAGTCCGACAAATTCAAGTGGAAGCACTGCGCCGTCTGCGCGATATGCTCAGACAACAAGGACTGAGTCTGGACGCGCTTTTTCATCGGAATTAAGAGCTAAACATCCTCGCTATCGTTAGCAAGGCGTTGCAGGCTCTCAAGTTGCTGCAGCGCTGCTAGCGGCGTTAATTCATTGATATTAAGCGCTTTTAAGGCACTGATTGTCGGGTTTTCAGGACCACGATGAGAGCCCGTTTGCAAATCCGCTTCGGTCACTTCGATAGGTTTCAATTCGAGTTTCTGCAAATGTTTTCGGGCGGCTGATATCACCGTTTTGGGGAGTCCTGCAAGCTGCGCAACATGCACTCCAAAACTCTTACTCGCAGCACCCGTAACGACCTGATGTTTAAACGCAATAGTGTCCCCATGTTCAACGGCCTCGACATGAAGATTTACTGCACCTGCTTCGCTTCCCACGGTTTGTGTTAATTCAAAATAATGTGTCGCAAAGAGAGTTAAAGCACGATTTTTATGCAGCAAAGCCTCTGCGCAGGCCCAGGCTAAAGCCAAACCATCATAGGTGGACGTGCCGCGTCCGATCTCATCCATCAGAACTAAACTTTGTTCAGTGGCATTGTGTAAAATCGTTGCTGCTTCGGTCATTTCGACCATAAATGTGGAACGGCCAGAGGCCAAATCATCCGATGCGCCAATGCGAGTAAAAATACGATCGATGGGGCCAAATGTTGCTGCATCGGCAGGCACAAAACTTCCACAGTGCGCCATAATGGTGAGTAGCGCGATTTGCCTCATATACGTTGATTTACCACCCATATTGGGTCCGGTGATCAACAGTAATCTGTGGTCTGGTGACAAGGTGACGTCATTCGCAATAAAGGGCTCAGTGCTGACGGCTTCAATGACTGGGTGACGACCTCCGCGAATCGTGATTTCCGAGGCTGTCATGGTGAGCTGTGGTGCAACATAATCATTTTGCTGCGCATGAGTCGCAAAACTTGCAAGCACATCAAGTTCTGCTATTGCTTCGGCTGTTCGTTGTAACTGTGGTAAGGGCTCAGTAATTTGTTCCAATAATTGCTCGTACAGCCATTTCTCCCGAGCTAACGCTCGGCTCTGACTTTGCAACACTTTATCTTCATAAGTCTTGAGCTCAGGGATGATATATCGCTCAGCATTTTTTAACGTTTGCCGACGTTGATAATCGGCTGGAATTTGATGACTTGCGGAGCGGCTCGCTTCAAGGTAATAGCCATGGACACGGTTGTAACCTATCTTCAGCGTATGAATACCCGTGCGCTCCCGCTCTCGCTGTTCAATTTGCTGTAGAAAGTCTGTTGCGCCGGCACTCAGATGGCGTTGTTCGTCGAGTTCGTTATCATAACCAGCGGCGATAACGCCCCCATCGCGAATCAGTAATGGCGGTTGTTCTACAATGGCGCGGCTCAATAAATCAACAAGTTGTGGTTGTGTTGTTATTCGTTGGCGCCAAGGTTTAAGTGCGGTGCTACCGAGTTGATCACATAGGGCTGGCAGTG
>DASSWH010000204.1:0-3182 GCA_035705175.1 Pseudidiomarina sp. | reverse complement strand
GTGTCTTGCTGAAGCGTTACTGCGCATCCCTGATGCAGCAACCGCTGATGCATTGATACAAGACCGTCTATCCGGCGGTGACTGGCAAAAGCATATGGGGCAAAGCTCCTCATGGCTGGTCAATTCAGGTTCATGGGGATTGTCATTAACAAATGCGGTGATCAACCCTACGGGCGCTCCAATGGAAACCCCTCGTGGCGTTTTTCGTCGGCTAACGCGGCGGTTGGGTATGCCTATCGTGCGCAAAGCCACTTATGCCGCTATGCGTATTATGGGGACACAGTTTGTTCTTGGCCGCACCATTCAAGAAGCGCTAAAGAATAGTCGAGCGAATCGCGACAAAGGATACACCCATGCCTACGATATGCTCGGTGAGGCAGCCTTAACGATGGCAGATGCTCGCCGTTACCATGCTGATTATGTGAACTCTATAAAGGTGGTCGCGAAAGAAAAGTTCAACAATCCAAAGGCACCACGTCCAACCATATCGATCAAACTATCAGCGCTGCATCCGCGCTATGACATGGCGAATCATGAACGCGTCTTAACTGAACTCGCGCAGAGTCTCACTGAGTTGGTGAAGTTGGCGAAAGAGGCTGATGTGGGCGTGACGATTGACGCCGAAGAGTGCGACCGGCACGAACTCTCGCTTGAGTTATTTGAAAAAGTTTATCGCAGTGGTGTTTGTAAGGGTTGGCCGCGCTTCGGACTCGTTGTTCAAGCTTATTCGAAGCGCGCATTACCGACTCTGTGTTGGTTGACTGCCCTCGCCCACGAATGTGGCGATGAGATTCCAGTACGTCTAGTGAAAGGTGCGTATTGGGATACTGAGATCAAGTGGTGCCAAATCAATGGGTTAACCGGCTACCCTGTATTTACGCGCAAAGCAAATACCGATATTAGCTATTTGGCTTGCGCGCACTATTTGCTGAGCGAGGCCACCGATGGCGCTATCTATCCGCAATTTGCGACTCATAACGCGCAAACGGTTGTGGCGATTCGACATTTGAACGAAACCTACCAGCGGCGTATTGAATTTCAACGTCTGCACGGTATGGGTGATGATCTCTATGACACCCTATTAGAGCAAGAGCCAGATACAACGGTTCGGATATATGCACCTGTGGGTGCACACAAAGACTTGCTCCCCTATTTGGTGCGACGCTTACTCGAGAATGGTGCAAACACCTCGTTTGTGCACAAGTTAGTCGATCCAGAGGTCCCGGTTGAGCAACTGATTCAGCATCCGTTGCAAACCATCAGTCAATACGACACTTTTGCGAACCACAAAATTCCATTACCGACGCAGATTTTCAGCGATCGGAAGAACTCGTTAGGATTAAACATGAACATTCACTCACAAGCAGACGATTTTATTGCCGCCGTTCACCAGTACCGTGACAAGCAATGGCAAGGCGGCCCCATTGTGAATGGAGATGTCATCGACGCACATCATCGCGTTGCTATTTTTAGCCCACAAGAAAATGAGCGTCAAATTGGTGTCATCAATTGGGGGGACAAACAGTTAGCAGAGCAGGCTCTGAATAGTGCGAACGCAGCTTACCGGCGGTGGCGCGATACTGATGTAGAAGTGCGTGCGACATCTCTAGAAAAGTTGGCAGACCTCCTTGAAGCCAACCGCAATGAATTGATTGCGTTGTGTAGTTTAGAGGCTGGGAAAAGCTTGCAAGACGGTATTGATGAGGTTCGCGAAGCCGTCGATTTCTGCCGCTATTATGCGGTCCAAGCGCGCAAAATGATGGGCGAAGAAACGAAGCTACCGGGACCTACTGGAGAGACTAATGAACTCTTCTTACAAGGTCGTGGAACCTTCATCTGTATCAGCCCTTGGAACTTCCCATTAGCCATCTTCTTAGGGCAAGTGTCTGCTGCTTTGGTAACGGGCAACTGCGTTATCGCTAAGCCTGCAGAGCAGACCGGTCTGATTGCATTTCGCGCGGTTCAATTAGCCCTCGAGGCTGGCATTCCGGGTGATGTACTGCATTTTATGCCCGGTAGCGGTGCAGAAGTTGGCTCTTATTTGGTGAGTCAAGAAGACATTGGTGGTGTTTGTTTCACCGGTTCGACCTACACCGCACAATCGATCAACCGAGCATTGGCGGCACGGACTCGCGCAATCGTTCCATTTGTTGCCGAAACCGGCGGACAGAATGCGATGTTGATTGACTCTACCGCATTGCCAGAGCAAGCCGTCACCGACATTGTGGCGAGTGCCTTTAAGAGCGCCGGACAACGTTGTTCCGCGCTCCGTGTCCTCTTCGTGCAAGACGATATTGCTGATCGCGTGATTGAGTTGCTAAAAGGCGCCATGGCAGAGCTAGAAGTTGGCGATCCTCTATTACACGAAACTGATGTGGGTCCCGTGATTGATGGTGTAGCCAAAAGCAACCTTGAACAACACATCAATGATATTAGCCAAGCAGGCCGTCTGATTGCGCGCGCCAATATGCCAGAGTATACCCTCAAAGGCACATTTGTAGCGCCAACGGCAATCGAAATCGATAGCATTAATCAGTTGGTCAAAGAAAACTTTGGTCCGATTTTGCATGTCATCCGATACAAAACGGATGAATTAGATAAAGTCATTGATAGTATTAACAATACTGGATTCGGTCTGACGTTTGGTATCCATAGTCGCAATGAAACCTTTGCTGCAGATGTAGCTCGTCGTATTGATGTCGGTAATGTCTATATCAACCGAAACCAAATTGGTGCCGTTGTTGGTGTGCAGCCATTCGGTGGTCAAGGTCTCTCAGGAACCGGGCCCAAGGCAGGTGGACCACACTACCTCACGCGGTTTGTTACCGAAAAAACCAAGACCAACAATATTACTGCGGTGGGCGGCAACGCAACATTGTTGTCGCTTGGCGATTAATATAAAACCTTCGCAAATGAAAAAAACGGCGAGTTAAAACTCGCCGTTTTCGTGTAAGTAAAGGCTTTCGCTACCGTCCCGAATTGCAGCAGCTAAACTGTCAATTCTTGGTAGCAGCCGGGCAAAATAGAATTTCGCCGTCTTCACTTTACTGCCAAGATAAGCTCGCTCTGCCAAAAGTGGCTGTGCCACCTTCGCCATTCGCAACCACATATAACCAAAACTCACGTAGCCGACCATGTGCAAGTACTCTACGGCAACACTGTTGACCACGTTCTCATCGCCT
>DASSWH010000203.1:0-4214 GCA_035705175.1 Pseudidiomarina sp. | reverse complement strand
GGCGGTGGTCGTGGCATGCGCGTCGTGCGCAAAGAGGAAGAGCTCCTCAGCTCTATCAGCATGACCAAAGCTGAAGCAGGCGCGGCCTTCGGCAACCCGATGGTCTACATGGAAAAATTCCTCGAAAACCCACGTCACATTGAAATTCAAGTACTCGCAGATGGCCAAGGTAATGCGGTGTATCTGGGCGAGCGTGATTGCTCCATGCAACGTCGTCACCAGAAGGTTGTAGAAGAAGCACCAGCACCGGGTATTACGCCTGAAATGCGCAAGTATATTGGCGAGCGCTGTGCTAAAGCTTGTATCGAAATCAACTATCGTGGTGCCGGTACCTTTGAATTCTTGTACGAAAATGGCGAGTTCTATTTCATCGAAATGAACACGCGGATTCAGGTCGAGCACCCGGTCACCGAAATGGTCACCGGCATCGACTTAATCAAAGAGCAGTTGCGCATTGCTGCGGGTCGTCCGTTGTCTATTTCGCAAGAAGATGTGGTGATTCGTGGGCATGCTGTGGAATGTCGGATTAACGCCGAAGATCCGAATACCTTTGTGCCATCGCCCGGTTTGATCACTCGCTTCCACTCACCCGGTGGTTTAGGGGTGCGCTGGGACTCTCATGTATATGCAGACTACAAAGTACCGCCAAACTACGACTCCATGATTGGCAAACTCATTACCTATGGCGAAAATCGTGATGTAGCGATTGCGCGCATGCGTAACGCTTTGAGCGAGCTTATTATTGAAGGCATCAAGACCAATGTCCCGTTACAAAAGGACATTATGGCCGATGAGAACTTCCAGCACGGTGGCACCAATATCCACTATCTTGAGAAGAAACTGGGTATGGGCGGTCACTAACGCCTATGCCATGGATTCAACTTACCGTAGCCGGCTCTGAACAAGCAGCTCCTCATATTGGGGAGTTGCTCGAAGAGCACGGCGCTGTTGCGGTGACCTATCGCGATGCCCAAGACAATCCTATTTTTGAACCACCTCGCGGCGAAGCGGTGTATTGGCATGAGACGCTCATTACTGGGCTCTTCGACGCCGAATCTGATCTCAAACCGGTATTGACTGCACTGCAGGCAAGCTCGCACTTCCCCTCTGGCTTTGATTACAAAACTGATGGTCTCGAAGACAAAGACTGGGAGCGTGAATGGATGGATAATTTCCATCCGATTCGGTTTGGACAACGGCTGTGGGTATGTCCGAGTTGGCGTGATATCCCGGACCCGAACGCTGTCAATATTCTGCTGGATCCGGGTATGGCGTTCGGTACCGGTACACATCCGACAACCGCTTTGTGTTTAACCTGGTTAGACGGTCACGATCTAAAAGGTAAAACGGTCGTCGACTTTGGTTGTGGTTCAGGCATTCTTGCCATCGCTGCGTTATTACTCGGTGCGGAGCGAGCCATTGGCATCGATATCGATCAACAGGCCCTCATTGCAAGTCGAGATAATGCCCAGCGTAATGGTGTTGCTGATCGATTGGAGGTCTACTTACCGAATCAACAACCTGAATTACAAGCCGATATTGTGCTGGCTAACGTGTTGGCGGGCCCGCTGCAAGACCTCTCAAATGTAATCAGTGCTTATGTCGGTCAACAAGGCGATTTGGTCATGTCTGGCATCCTTGAACGACAAGTTCCTGCGGTGCAGGCGGCATACGCTGACAGTTTTACCTTTAGTCCGACCCAAATGAGTGCCGAATGGGCAATGCTACATGCACGGCGCAACACTACGTAGAGGCCAATCACAGAAAGCTTTTGTCAAGTCAAAAAAGTGCAAAAAAGCTGGGATTTGTACAAATTCCAGCCTTTTCATTTGCACATAAATTCCCTAAAATTTCCCACCCTTGAGTTGCACAGTTTTTAACCGATGCGGATCGGACCTTATCAATTAGATAATCCAGTAATACTCGCACCTATGGCAGGTGTGACAGACCTTCCCTTTCGGCAATTATGCCAAGAGTTGGGAGCTGGGTTGACTGTATCCGAAATGCTTTCGAGCAATCCGCGCGTTTGGAACACCCGCAAATCGATGGCGCGGATGGGCCATGCGGATGAACCCGGTATAAAAGCGGTGCAAATTGCTGGCTGTGAACCTGAATTAATGGCTGCCGCTGCGCAACATAATGTGGAGCATGGCGCGCAGATCATCGATATCAATATGGGTTGCCCAGCAAAAAAGGTGAATAAGAAGATGGCAGGATCTGCCCTGCTGCAATACCCGGAGCTGGTAGAAGAAATTCTGCATGCTGTGGTCAATGCAGTTGCGGTGCCGGTGACGTTGAAAATACGAACGGGCTGGGATCCTGAACATCGCAATGGCGTAGCGATTGCGCAACTGGCTGAACAGGCTGGAATTCAATCGTTGGCCGTGCATGGTCGGACACGAGCATGCATGTATAAGGGCAATGCGGAGTACGACACCATCAAAGCGATTAAAAGCGCGGTGTCGATTCCGGTTGTCGCAAACGGTGACATTACGACACCAGAACGTGCCCGTGAAGTCCTCGATTACACTGGTGCTGACGCGGTTATGATTGGCCGCGGCGCACAAGGCAATCCGTGGTTATTTCGGGAGATTGCGACTTATTTAGCGACGGGCAAGAAAGTGGCTCCGCCAGCACCGAGTGAAGTGAGTGATGTGGTGTTACGTCATGTACACCGATTACATCAGCACTACGGTGATTTTATGGGAACCCGAATTGCTCGTAAGCATGTGGGCTGGTATTTGCAGGAACAGCAGCCTGCGCAAGCGTTTCGTCAGCACTTTATGGGTATCGAGGACCCGCACGAACAACTCGATGCCTTGGCGAATTTTTTTACATTTGGAAACTAGAAGAGATAGAGCGCACCTATGTTTGATCAAAATACGAATCGTGACACGGTTTCTCCATTTACCACTTTAGGTAACAACGCACAGCCTAAGCCTCTGCGTGATTCCGTGAAACAAGCCATCAATAAGTTTCTGAAAGCTTTAGATGGTCACGATCCTGAAGAGTTGTATGAGTTGGTTTTGGCGGAAGTAGAAGCTCCATTGCTAGAAGAGGTCATGACCTACACTCGCGGCAATCAAACGCGGGCAGCGACCATGCTCGGTATCAATCGCGGCACGTTGCGCAAGAAGCTGAAAAAATACGGCATGAATTAATGCCCCCGAAAAAGAGCACTGGCGTGCTCTTTTTTCTTTTGTGCTCCAGTCAACTACACTCTTATTGCTTTTAACAGACGGTGATTTTTCATGGACCAACGACCGATTCAACGCGCACTGATTAGCGTTTCTGACAAAACTGGTATTGTCGATTTTGCCAAGGCCCTGGTTGCCCGTGGCGTTCATATTCTCTCGACCGGTGGTACCGCCAAACTTCTGCGTGAACATGCCATAGCGGTTACCGATGTGTCTGAACACACCGGCCAAGTGGAAATCATGAATGGCCGGGTGAAAACGCTGCATCCTAAAATTCACGGTGGCATTCTGGCACGTCGTGGCGTTGATGAAGCGGTTATGACCGAGCAAGATATCGCTCCAATTGATATGGTTGTGGTGAATTTGTATCCGTTTGCTGAAACTGTCGCAGCACCAGACTGTACCCATGAAGATGCGGTCGAAAATATTGATATCGGTGGCCCCACGATGGTTCGAGCGGCAGCCAAGAATCACCGCGACGTTACTATTGTAGTGAATGCCAGTGACTATGACCGCGTGCTGACAGAAATGGATGCCAACGCCAATAGCCTGACTTTTGAGACGCGTTTTGACCTTGCCATTCGAGCGTTCGAACATACCGCACAATACGACGGTATGATTGCGCAATACTTTGGCGCGCGTTTGCCGGGTCAAGAGAGCCCATTCCCACGCACCTTCAATATTCAGCTCGAGAAGAAGCAAGACTTGCGCTATGGCGAAAATAGTCATCAGAGTGCGGCTTTTTATGCAGAAGCGAAGCCCGCTGAGGCGTCTGTTGCCACAGCACAGCAATTACAAGGTAAAGCACTGTCTTTCAATAACATTGCTGACACCGATGCGGCCTTGGAGTGCGTGAAGTCGTTCGAACAACCAGCCTGTGTGATTGTGAAACATGCGAACCCGTGTGGGGTGGCAATTGGTGATGATTGTCTAACGGCGTATCAACGGGCGTTTAAGACCGACCCGACTTCGGCATTTGGAGGCATTATTGCGTTCAACCGTGAACTGGATGGTGAC
>DASSWH010000202.1:0-2382 GCA_035705175.1 Pseudidiomarina sp. | reverse complement strand
TGACGTTACCGAGATATTCCTGCGGAACCAAGATATTAGCTTCGACAATAGGTTCGTATATGGTTTCAATATCATTCACAGGCGGCAAATTGGATGGGTTATCCACCATCAGCTCTTTGCCGTCTTTGCGTACGACCTTATACACCACCGTCGGTGCCGTCGTAATCAGGTCAATATCATATTCGCGTTCCAGTCGTTCTTGTATGATTTCCATGTGCAACATGCCTAAGAATCCACAGCGGAAGCCGAAACCCAAAGCGGATGAATTCTCTGGCTCATAGAATAACGACGCATCATTCAATGAGAGCTTGCCTAGAGCATCACGGAAGCTTTCATAATCTTCTGACGAAATGGGGAACATCCCAGCGTAGACCTGCGGCTTTACTTTCTTGAAACCCGGTAAAGGGTGTTCTGCCGGTGATTTTGCCAGCGTCAAAGTATCTCCGACCGGCGCACCCAAAATTTCTTTAATACCCGCAATAACGAAGCCAACCTCACCACAGCGGAGAATTCCTGACTCGGTTGCTTTTGGCGAGAAGAAGCCAACTTTATCGATTTGATACACTTGCCCTGTCGACATGACTTTCATCTTATCGCCGGCACGCAAAGTACCATTCTTGACGCGCACAAGGGAAACGACGCCTTGGTAGTTATCAAACCACGAATCAATAATCAGTGCTTGAACCGGTGCATCGGGATCACCTTGGGGTGGTGGAATTTGGCGAACAATACGTTCGAGCACATCATCAATGCCAATACCGGTCTTTGCTGAACATTGCACCGCATCAATAGCTTCGATACCAACGATATCTTCAATTTCTTCGGCAACACGCATTGGATCGGCTTGCGGTAGGTCGATTTTATTGAGAATCGGCACCACTTCCAGGTTCATATCCAAAGCGGTATAACAATTCGCTAAAGTTTGTGCTTCCACACCTTGCGCGGCATCAACCACCAGCAGCGCACCCTCGCATCCAGCCAGGCTGCGTGATACTTCGTAGGAGAAGTCAACATGTCCCGGCGTATCGATAAAGTTTAACTGGTACGTTTCGCCGTCTTTGGCCGTGTAATGCAAAGTTACGCTTTGGGCTTTAATCGTGATACCACGCTCACGTTCCAAGTCCATGGAGTCCAATACTTGTTCTGCCATCTCACGCGCAGTCAGTCCACCACAATGTTGAATCAGACGGTCTGACAACGTCGACTTACCATGGTCTATGTGCGCAATGATAGAAAAGTTACGAATATTCGTTTGCTTGAACGCCTGTGCGGGCATTAATGCACCTCAACAACTGATTAATTTGCGATAAATATAAGAATGCGCCGATCATACTGATTATGACGCCAGGAACAAAGGAATTTCGGGAGATTTGCGTCTAAATCGTTAGCAGTTGTGTTATCTCTCTTACAACGACGTCTGTACGGGTTGTATGGCGAGTAATTGATTCACTCGTACATCATGTTGTTTGAGCCACCGTTTCAAGCCCCAAAAGCTAGCACCAAATGCGACCATTGACGCCGGAATCACTGCACCTTCCGGCCATTGTAATAACGATGTCGTTAGCACAGCAACGCCAATTAAAGCGGCCAGCGGGCTACCGTAGAGTAATAAAGAGAGTTTGGTCAACGCCGTCTCGGACAAGAGTAATTCTACCATTTCGCCTTCGCGAAAATGCCCCTCACTCGGTCTCGCAATACGAAATTCAGCACGACGATCAGAAAATGCTTTGGAAATAATACCGGCACCACAGGTGTTCTGCTGTTGACAACTACCGCAACCGGTTTTCAATTCGGTACTGACCAGTAAATATTCTGGCTCAACGGCAATAATGTGGGCATGTTCACGAATCATGATGGATCCGTCACACGAATACTATCGGCAATTCGATTCAAGGTTTCTACAGGTAACTTACCGACAACGGTGATCGCATAATTCTGCCGTTGCGCGGTCACCAAAGATTCAGGCCCCTGAATCGACAGGTTGGGCAGATTAACATCACTTACTGGTGACACATAAATAGATACTTCGGTCAGTCCATCACTATATAAAAAGTAGTCCGTCGGTACATTCGTTTCATATAAACGACGATGATTCTTGCGCTGCAATTCAAATCCACCTGGCAACCAGTCGACGCTTACGCCATAGCTCGTCGACGCCATCTGTTGCAACTCATAGAGTCGCGGTGGTCGTTGAACACCACGTAAATCAGCCAATGACACCGGCAACTCGGACCGTACTTGGAACGAGGTCAATTGGACTTGCTCGAGTACCTCTCCTTGCGGCGTCGTCATCTGCATTTTAAGTAACATTCCCGTTTCACGGTCAACCCACAACCCATAGTGATAGCGGCTATTATCGCGACTGACTAAACGAAGAAACTG
>DASSWH010000201.1:0-5997 GCA_035705175.1 Pseudidiomarina sp. | reverse complement strand
TCGCCTAAAGTGGCAACACGACCATCAACACTCACTCTACCAGCTGCAATTTTGGCTTCTAATTCACGGCGGGATCCTTGACCCGAACGGGCCAATACTTTCTGTAATTTTTCACTCATGGGCATGTCTACTCTGTTTCTGTCGCTGTCGCAGCGGTTATCTGAGCGCTTTGCCCTGCATCCTTCACCTGACTGGGCGGCTCTGGGATATCAGGTAACTCGGCTAAGTCCTGCAAACTAAAATAATCTAAAAATTCAGGCGTCGTTGCATAAAGTTGAGGCCGGCCTGGGACTTCACGCTGGCCAACGACTTTAATCCAACCACGTTCCTGTAGTGTTTTCATAATCTGTGAGCTGACACTGACGCCCCGAATCTCTTCGATATCACCGCGTGTAATCGGCTGGCGATAGGCGATAAGTGCAAGGGTTTCTAGGAGTGCCTGGGAATACTTGGTGGGCTTCTCCTGCCACAGATTGCTGATTATATCACCCAATTCGGCTCGCGTCTGAAATCTATAACCCGAAGCGACTTTTCGCAACTGCACGCCACGCTCTTGATAATCGCGCTGCAATTCATCCAGAACATCTCGTATCTGCTTCTTGGTAATTTGCTGTGACTCGACCTGCTCTGCCAACTGCGATTCAGTCAGCGGTTGTTCAGCAACAAAAAGTAAGGCTTCGATAACTTGTTTAAGTTGATGCTTCTGCATAGGCACCTGTTGTTCGGTTCGCAACAGCTATATGGATGGCACTATAGGCATCAACTTGAACGACATCAATCAATGCCTCTTTGACTAATTCAAGAATTGCTAGAAAGCTCACCACAACCCCCTGGCGGCCCTCCGATGTTTCAAAGAGCTCATGAAAAGCAAGGCGTTGCTTACTTTGCAATAAATCTAATATTCGACTCATGCGGGCGCGAGTCGATAACTTCTCACGATGGACTTGATGGTGATGCTGCAGCTCTGCATGCGCAAGTGCTTGAGCAAACGCCAACGCAAGTTCTGCTAGGGCTACTTCGGGCAATAGAGTTTGCACGTGTTCTTGGGCATTGGTATGTGCGTGTGCCACAAATTCATCGCGCCCGATTTGAGGCAGTGCATCTAGGTGTTGTGCACCTTGTCGAATCGCTTCATATTCTTGTAATCGTCGTACGAGTTCAGCGCGCGGATCCAATTCTTCGTCTTCGACCGCCGCAGGACGTGGCAGCAACATTCGACTTTTAATCTCGGCCAACATGGCAGCCATGACCAAGTAATCAGCAGCCAGCTCCAGCTTTAACTCCTTCATCATGTCGACATAGGTCATGTATTGCTTGGTAATCGGCAGAATCGGCAAATCGACGATGTCGAGCTTTTGGCGCCGAATCAGATACAGCAGCAAATCCATGGGTCCCGAAAAGCTCTCGAGAATCAGTTCTAATGCATCGGGTGGAATATAGAGGTCTTCCGGTTTATCGATAACCGGTTCGCCGCGTACAAAGCCCAGCGGCAGTGATTGCTGCAGTGGCTCAGAGGAAGCGACTGACATCACCCGCTCCTTCACGGATTACCTTCGCCGTTCCATCGGCCAAATCAATGACGGAAGTCGGCTCCTCACCGCGGTGCTCACCGTCAATGATGACATCAACGGCATGGTCCAACTGTTCTTGAATCTCATACGGGTCAGACTCTGCAAAGTCGCGACCTTGCAACACTAAACTGGTCGACATTAGTGGCTCGCCAAGTGCCTCCAATAACGCCACCACTATAGGATCATCCGATACGCGGATGCCAATGGTCTTACGTTTTGGATTGAGCATGCGTTTGGGCACTTCTTTGGTCGCCACCAAAATGAAGGTGTATGGCCCAGGGGTATTATTCTTCAAGAGACGGAACGCTTGATTATCAACGCGAGCATAGACAGACAGTTCACTCAAATCGCGACACATCAACGTAAAATGATGCTCTTTGTCGATTTCGCGAATTCGACAAATGCGCTCTAAAGCGTTTTTGTCACCAATTCGACAGCCTATTGCATAACCAGAGTCGGTTGGATACACCACCACACCGCCTTGACGGATAGTTGCGACTGCTTGATCAATGAGTCGCGACTGCGGATTTTCTGGATGGATCGTTAAATACTGACTCATAGTGCGTTATTACCGAGAATAAGGGCTTTACCAATGCTGCCATATTGGCACACAGGCCTCGGGAAGGACAATATTTTTACCTAAATCACGCCAGTTTGATGGGTAGTGAAAATCAGAACCGGCAGAGGCCGAAAGCCCGAGTTCATTCGCAAAGGTTGCGAGCGCCTCGCGTTGCCCCGGAGATTGTTGACCAACAGCTACTTCCATACCTGTTACACCCGCATCTTTGGCTTCTTGAAGTAATCGGCGTAGCCACTTGTTACTCAACTGATACGCATGAGGATGCGCTATAACGCTGACGCCGCCCGCTGCTGCGACGGTCTTGATAGCATCCTCTAGCGTGATCCAGTTGCCTTTCACATAAGCAAGTTGCCCTTTGCCGAGATAACGCCGAAACACAGCATCGAAAGAACTTACCCACTGCTGTTCCACCAAAGCATCAGCCAAATGTTTACGAGTTGGCATTTGCTGTGGGCTAAATGCCGGAAGCTCCACGTTCAGACCAGCCTTATGCAGCTTTGCCAACATCTGCTCAAAGCGAGTCAAACGTTGTTGCTGTTGCTGATTCAGCAAGGCTTGTAGTTCGTCGGCGTTGGGATCAAAATGGAGTGCGACGAGGTGAATCTCAAAGTCTTCCCAACGACAGGTGATCTCGACTCCGGGAATTAACCGAAGGTCAAGTTGCTGCTCCGTTATTGCTTGCTGCGCAGCCGCTAAACCGGCCGTGGTGTCATGGTCAGTTAGCGCCAAATGCGTCACTCCGCGTTCCGCGGCACGCGCAACTAGTTCTGCGGGGCTCAAAGCCCCGTCTGAAAAATTGCTATGACAATGTAAATCGTAATGAGGCATCATCACTTAAATTTGTGCTGCCAGTTCGGCGCCTTGCCGGATCGCTCGTTTCGCATCGAGTTCCGCAGCCACATCTGCGCCACCAATGAGATGAACAGACTGCCCAGCATCTATCAGCTGTTGCTGCAATTCACGTTGCGGAATTTGCCCCGCACAAATAACGATATGATCAACTTCCAGTTCCGTGACTTCACCATCACGCTCAATCATGAGGCCCTTTTCGGTGACTTCCTTGTAACTGCATCCCGCTAGCATGGACACGCCCTTTTTCGCCAAGGTAGCCCGATGCACCCAACCAGAGGTTTTGCCCAGTCCCGCGCCGACCTTACTGGTCTTGCGCTGCAACAGATAAATTTGTCGAGGTGAGTGCTCTTGTACAGGCTTCATCAAGCCACCGCGGTCGCTGTAATTGTGATCAACACCCCATATTTCCGACCAAGTTTTAACATCGAGTGTGGGTGACTCGTCGGTGGTGAGATATTCCGCCACGTCAAAACCGATGCCACCAGCACCAATAATAGCGACTCGTTTGCCCAGTTCCTTATGGTCTCTGAGCACATCTAAGTAGCCCACTACTTTGTCTGGGTTGGTACCAGTGAGTTCAATGTCACGCGGCACCACGCCGGTTGCCAATACCACATCATCGTATTGACCCGCCGCCAGTGAATCAGCTGACTGCCGACTGTTTAAATGCAGGTTCACACCCAGATCTTTGAGGCGTTGGTCAAAATAGCGAATCGTTTCATGAAACTCTTCTTTACCGGGAATCTGTTTTGCGTAGTTGAATTGACCACCAATTTCACTCGCGCTATCAAACAAGTGCACTTCATGACCGCGTTCGGCCGCATAACAGGAAAAGGCGAGACCAGCTGGGCCTGCCCCCACCACTGCAAGTTTCTTTTTGGTGCTCGCAGGATGAAATTGTAATTCAGTCTCGTAACACGCTTGAGGATTGACGAGACAACTGGCTCGCTTGTTCTCAAATACATGATCCAAACAGGCTTGGTTACAGGCAATACAAGTATTAATGGTATGTCCCGCGCCTTGCGCTGCTTTGTTGACGAAAGCAGGGTCTGCCAGTAATGGGCGCGCCATCGACACCATATCGGCTTCGCCCTTGGCAAGAATAGATTCGGCTATTTCAGGCGTGTTGATGCGATTCACCGCCACAATAGGTATTGATAGAGACGCTTTAACACGCGCAGTAATCCAGGTGAAAGCACCACGTGGAACTGAAGTGACGATGGTCGGCACGCGTGCTTCATGCCAACCGATACCACTATTGATGATGTTAACGCCCGCCGCTTCAACGGCTTTACCTAATTCAATCACTTCGTCGAACTGATTGCCATCGGGCACCAAATCAAGCATCGACAACCGGTAGATTATAATAAAATCGGTACCTACTTCGGCCCGAATAGCATTGATAATCTCGAGCGCAAAACGACTCCGATTCTGAAACGAACCGCCCCATTGGTCAGTGCGCTTGTTCGTTCTTGGGCACAAAAATTGGTTAATCAAATAACCTTCAGAACCCATCACTTCAACGCCATCATAACCCGCTTGCTGCGCCAACTTCGCGGCACGAGCAAAGTGCGCGATGGTGGTCCGAATTTGGCGATCACTCATAGCGCTTGGTGTAAACGGATTGATAGGTGCTTTAATCTTACTCGGAGCTACATTAAACGGATGATACGCATAGCGACCGGTATGCAGAATTTGCATGCAGATTTTGGTTCCGTGACGATGCACAGCTTCCGTGATCAACTTGTGCTTTTTGACGTGCCACGGTTTACTCAACTCACTCCCGAACGGGGCGACTCGACCACGAAAGTTAGGTGCAATACCGCCGGTTACGATAAGGCCTACACCACCTTTGGCGCGTTCCTCGTAAAAGGCTGCCAACTTAGGAAAGCCATCGCGTTCTTCTTCAAGCCCAGTATGCATCGAGCCCATCAACACGCGATTTTTAACTTGCGTGAAACCTAGGTCGAGCGGCTGCAGTAAATGTGGATAATCGTGACTCACAAAAGCCTCTTCTTAAACAACTGTTTGAATCGTTACACTCTACTGCGTTGCCGCTATGAGAACAAGCGTTTCGGCGCTAGAAGTAGTAGCCAATATTGATATTGAAACGGGTTTCAAAGTCGTCGCTATCACCTGCCATAGTGCCCCCTACAAAGGGCTGGTTCTTGGCTTTGACGAAATCGACATAGGTATATAGACCACCCGCCGAAATCGCCATGCCGAGGACATTCATGACAGTGTCCTCTTCATAGCCGCGCTTATTGGTCATCACGCTTAAATCGTTGTAAAAAGTCAGGTTCGTGATGGGGCCTATTTTGACCGGGAGGCTATAAGCAATATTCGCGGTATACAGATTGGCCTTGTTTGGTATTGTATCGTAGAACGCATAAGCACCGACCACAATACCGTCATTCGCCATGTCCATGTCATACTCGTATTGCGTCAATTGGCCCATAAACGTCCAACGATCATAGGTATAGACACCATGCAGTGCATAGGCACTGCGATCGCCCACGTCGTCCACGCCATCGTTCATCTTGCCGAGTTGCCCTGATAAGCCCACTTCAAAACTACTGATGTCGCTGAGCGCAAATTTGCGGGCCGCTCGAACCGCGATACTGTTGGTTTCACCGACTGCTAGGATCGGCGTATCGTATATACCCTCGCCACTCAAACGAACACCGAGCGGATCATAGGCATAGCGGTCCTCTCGCGCGCTGACCGAGCCATCGATGCCCCCTTGTTCGTCATTTTTGAAAAAGGCAAAGTCGAGATCCCAATCAGTATCGCGATAACGGAGCTTCACGCCCGCATCGTGATCGTCCTCTAAACCCACGTAAAAGTTGGAGCTAAAGAAATAACTATTGGAGTTGTCTGGCGTGACGCCGAAGGGCACTTTGGTAATCCCTAATTGCCCCTGCCAATTTTCCGTGAAATTGTAACCGACCCAGGCATGTTGCAATGATTCCATGTATTGGAACCAGCGATACT
>DASSWH010000200.1:0-3544 GCA_035705175.1 Pseudidiomarina sp. | reverse complement strand
GTTGTATGCTTCATCGTCCTCGGTAAAGACTGTGACCCACAACTTTTCTTTCGGTAATTGCAACGTGCCAGTTAGAAACTCCCATGCATATTGAATCGCTTCGCGCTTGAAATAATCGCCGAAACTGAAGTTCCCAAGCATTTCAAAGAAGGTGTGATGACGCGCCGTGTAGCCCACATTCTCGAGGTCATTATGCTTACCACCAGCACGCAGACAACGCTGCGAAGACGTGGCGCGAGAATAGTCTCGATGCTCATCACCGAGAAAAACATCTTTGAACGGAACCATACCCGCATTGGTAAATAATAATGTTGGGTCGTTGCCAGGAATGAGTGACGCAGAGGCGACACGTTGGTGGCCTCGCTCGGCAAAAAACTGAAGAAATGCTTCGCGAATTTCAGCACTAGTCATAGTCATGGCGTGTTCCTACTACCTTGCATCCGATGGGTGATAAATTAAGGCGAAAAGACTACCACGAATGGAGGCGAACGCCTAGTCTGTCGCTGCTTCTGCCTGCCAGTTCAAAGCCTGTTTTATTTCGCTGTACGAGAACCCTCGCTGCAACAGATGACGCATCATTCGGTCACGATTTTTAGGCTCCCGAGGCGGCTCCTGACCAAACTTTTTCAGTAGGCGCTGATAGCAGAGCTCGTTCCAGTCTGGATCTAGCCGTTGCAGTGACTCATCGACCAGCTCAGGCGCTAGCCCTTTGTTCTGAGCTGCTGCTTTAATTTTTTGCAGACCATCCCCCTTTGCTAGGCTGTGGCGTAGCCACGTATCGGTAAAGCGCTCATCACTTTGCCAATTATTCGCTTGGGCAAGGCGCAGTACTGCATCACTAACAGTATCGGTAAAGCCGCGTTGCCGTAATTTTTGCTTTAACTCATGCGAACTGTGTTCACGTCGAGCGAGTAACCGCAACACAACCTCCTTCGCTTGTTCCTCTTCTGCGTTCATGAATTGATACCTTTACGCTGCTCTTACAGTCACATTTTGAGTGTTTCAGCTATCCTGTAGGATATACCCAAAACATAAATGCGGAGAAAACATGTCGAGTTACTTTAGCAAAAATATTGGTCCTATGGTGCTGGTTCCTGTCGCTATTGTGCTCAGTTTAGCTGGTTGTACGCCGAATACGTCCAACCAGCAGTCAGCCAGCAGCGAATATTTCATACGAGTCTCCGGCTCTGGAACCACCTATGCAATTCCAGATGTATTGAGTTTCACCCTAGTGATTACTCGTGAAGGTGACACGCTCACACCTTTGAAAGCAGAGGTCGATGAGGTTTCTGAACAAGTTCTTCAAGTCTTAACCAAAGCGAATATCGCCGTCGAAGACATTCGCTCGTACGCGGTTCAGGCTCAACCGATATACGATTACTCTGACGATCGCTCTAAACCGGTTATTCGAGGTTACTCGGTTTCGCGTTCTATCGAAGTTACCATGCGTGATCCAAGTCACTACGACCATGTGCTCGATCAATCATTGAGCGCCGGTGTGTCAGCTATTCAATCCGCAAATTATCGGGTGAGCGACCCGAGTGAGTATTATGCCGAAGCGCTGCGTTTGGCCATGGCTGATGCGCGTGCTAAAGCGCAAGTTCTGGCTGCAAGCGGTGATGTTGCCCTTGGCAGCATCATCCGTATCTCGGAACATTCGTCAGCGCCACAACCTGTGTTTCGAATGGAAAGCATGCGCGTCGCGAATGCAGATGTATCCTTACCCGGACAATCTGACATTCAAGCGCAAATTGAAGTTGTATTTAGTATCGAGTAAGTGCTGGCAATGGCAAGGTAAGACAATGTGGTCCGCCGCCGCCAGCAATCATTTCGTTCGCTGCGACTGGTACCGTGGTCAATTGCGGCAGTGCCGATTTAATGCGACGCACGGCTTCGGCATCGGTGGTAAGACCGAATTGTGGAACGAACACAGCTGTCGGAGTTCGTACAAAGTTGATGTAACTGGCTAAGAGCGGCTGTATTCCGCGCGGCATTACCCCGCGCCGACGTTGAACCGTACCAAAATCTTGGCGTAAAGGTTGTATGGTGGTGGTCGGAGGAAGCTCGACAAGTTGTATGTTGGACGGCAGTTGCTGCAATGTACGCGCTTCGGTCGCACTCATATCAGCATCAATGGCAAGTATGTCTGGCGCCAGAAATTGCGCGATATTATCAATATGTCCACCGGTTTCATCCGCTGCATGCGCCGTTTCAAACCACAGATGTTGCTGGCCAACAATAACGGACTCAAACGATTGCTGTAACCGTTGTTTGGTCATGAGGCTGGCTTTAGAGATTCCGTTATTTCGCTCTATGCTGCGGCGGCTCCAACAGACAATGCCAGTGCCATTGGTACTCAGTGCACCGCCCTCCAGCACTTGTGGATGGGTCCGACGCTGCCAACCAAAATGCGCACACAAATCGCGTACAAAACGCTGATCGTCGTGACTGTTTGGATAGAGACCGTGCCATGCGGAAAACCGAAAATCGTGCGCACAAAAGCCAGCTGCAGAATGCGTCCAGATTGGGCCAATGTCACGAGGCCATGCATCGTTATAACGAATCGGAACGAGTGGAATCGACATCGGAAGAAATCGTCGCGCTCGCACAAGTTCACGCGGATGCACACCAACTAACACAGGATGGTGCACTTGAACCTGTAATAAAAAATCCGTGAGCTGCGTTTGAATGGGGCGAGCGTGCTCACGCCATACATCGATTCGATAGGGCCACAACGCAAGTAGTGGCCCTTCTAGCTGCCAATCTGGACACAGCATTTTAGCGTTTTTTCGGTGCTTGCCGAGTATCGCGACTCACTTTTCGAGCTTGTTGCAACCGTTGCGTTTGATTTCTACGAGCTCGTGAGTAGCGTTTTTGGCGTGTTTCGTTCTGCCGCGGATCGACGAACGTACGTTGCTCGGGAGGGAGTCCCACCAGCTCACGCAAATAGTTTATCTCCGGCAATTTCAGTTCACCCCAACCGCTTTGTGGTAAGCCTTGTTCGAGTTTGATGTTGCCATAGCGAACCCGCATTAAGCGACTTACTTGCATCCCTTGCGATTCCCACAGACGACGTACTTCTCGGTTACGGCCTTCAGTGAGAACCACGTGATACCACTGGTTCATTCCTTCGCCACCGCCGCGCTGAATCGACTTAAATGAGGCCGGTCCATCTTCCAGTTGCACGCCTTTCAGTAAGCGTTTGATCATGGCGTCGTCGACTTCACCAAATACACGCACTGCATATTCACGTTCAATTTGGTGTCCTGGGTGCATTAATCGATTAGCGAGTTCGCCATCAGTCGTAAACAGCAATAGTCCTGACGTGTTTACGTCTAATCGACCCACCGCTACCCAACGCGAACCCTGCATCCGTGGAAGACCATCATAGACCGTTGGTCGTCCTTCAGGGTCTCGACGCGTGCAGAGTTCACCTTCTGGCTTGTGATACATGATCACTCGACAAACTACATCTTCAGGCGGTTTAATTGTGACTTCGTGGCCATCAATACGAACCATAGCGTTGGTATCAATGCGTTCGCCT
>DASSWH010000199.1:0-3621 GCA_035705175.1 Pseudidiomarina sp. | reverse complement strand
AACCGGCTGCAACGAGACCTGCGACATGTGCCATATCGACCAGTAGATAAGCACCAACCTCGTCGGCGATATCGCGGAATTGTTGCCAATCAACAACACCAGAATAGGCCGAAAACCCAGCAACAATCATTTTCGGCTTGTGTTCTAAAGCCAGTTCACGCACTTCAGCATAATTAATCTCACCAGTACTCTCATCCAATCCATATTGAACCGCTTTGTAGAGCTTCCCAGAAAAGTTTACGCCTGAACCATGTGTCAAGTGACCGCCATGTGCCAAACTCATACCGAGTACCGTGTCACCCGCTTCCAACAGCGCTAAAAATACCGCTGAGTTGGCCTGTGAACCAGCATGTGGCTGAACATTCGCGTATTTTGCACCGAACAACTGTTTCGCACGCTCGATAGCAAGATCTTCGACGACGTCGACATACTCACAGCCACCGTAGTAGCGTTTATGCGGATAACCCTCAGCATATTTATTCGTGAGCTGCGAACCTTGTGCCTCAAGCACACGCGGGCTGGTATAATTTTCAGACGCAATGAGTTCAATATGCTCTTCTTGACGCTGCACTTCGTTTTGCATGGCTTGCCAAAGATCGGCATCATACTCGGCAATGTTCATTTCATGCTTTAACATCGGGGCTCCTGACTTCTTGAGGCGAGTGTCATTGCGCCAACTCTGTGGCACGGACACAAATCATTAGAGAAACTGGGCGCTAGTTTACCAATATACTTGGGTTAGCGCCAACTTCAGGGTTAAAATAGCGCCATTCAATTTGCTGCATAAAGGATTCCTTGTCGTTATGGCACAATACATTTATTCCATGTCACGGGTGAGCAAGGTTGTTCCCCCCAAAAAGACCATCTTAAAAGATATCTCATTGTCGTTTTTTCCGGGCGCTAAAATTGGCGTACTGGGTTTAAATGGCGCGGGTAAATCAACGTTGCTGCGTATTATGGCTGGCGTCGACACTGAGATTGATGGAGAGGCGCGTCCGCTCGCCGGCATTCAAATTGGTTATCTACCGCAAGAACCGAAATTGGACGAAGATAAAACCGTACGTGAAACGGTTGAAGAGGCCGTAGCTGAAGTCAAGAATGCGCTTGCCGAGCTCGACCATGTCTATGCAGCGTACGCGGACGAAGATGCTGATTTTGATGCGCTGGCGAAAAAACAAGGACAACTTGAGGCCATTATCCAAGCGAAGGATGGGCACAATATTGAGAATATGCTGGAGCGCGCTGCGGACTCTCTACGACTGCCGCCGTGGGACACCAAAATCAAGGTTTTGTCCGGTGGTGAACGCCGCCGTGTTGCGATTTGTCGACTCTTGCTGAGCAAACCAGACATGTTATTGCTCGATGAGCCGACCAACCATTTGGATGCTGAATCAGTCGCTTGGCTTGAGCGCTTCCTCCATGATTACGAGGGCACTGTCGTTGCCATTACCCACGACCGGTACTTCTTGGATAATGTTGCGGGTTGGATTCTTGAATTGGACCGCGGTTATGGCATTCCATGGGAAGGGAATTACTCCTCATGGTTAGAGCAAAAAGAGAAACGGCTCGAACAAGAAGAGAAAGGGGAGCGTGCACGGCAGCGTAGCATCAAACAAGAACTCGAATGGGTACGCACGAATCCCAAAGGCCGCCAAGCAAAAAGTAAAGCGCGGATGGCTCGTTTTGAAGAACTGCAAAGTGGCGACTATCAGAAACGGAATGAGACGAATGAACTCTTTATTCCGCCCGGACCACGATTGGGTGACAAAGTACTTGACGTGAATCATCTGAAAAAATCATACGAAGGCCGAGTACTCATCGATGATTTAAGTTTTAGCGTACCTAAAGGTGCTATCGTCGGTATCATCGGTCCAAACGGTGCCGGTAAATCTACGCTCTTCCGCATGGTTACCGGTCAGGAACAACCTGACTCGGGTCGTATTGAACTGGGTGAAACCGTGCAGTTAGCGAGTGTCGATCAGTTCCGTGACAACATGGATGCAAAGAACAACGTGTGGCAGGAGATCTCGGATGGGCAAGATATCATCCGTATCGGTAATTTCGAGATCAACAGTCGCGCCTACGCTGGCCGCTTCAATTTCCGCGGCAACGATCAGCAAAAAATTATCGGTGAATTATCGGGGGGTGAGCGCAACCGTGTGCATCTCGCTAAATTATTAAAAGCAGGCGGTAACCTGTTACTACTCGATGAGCCAACCAACGATTTGGACGTCGAGACACTTCGCGCTCTGGAAGAGGCGTTGCTCGAGTTTCCAGGCTCGGCAATGGTCATTTCGCACGACCGTTGGTTCCTCGACCGAGTTGCAACGCATATTCTTGACTACCGCGACGAAGGTCAAATTAACTTTTATGAAGGCAACTACACCGACTACGAAGAGTACATGAAAAAGACACATGGCGAGCAAGCCATGGAACCGCATCGTACCCGCTATAAGCCTATCGGCGTGTAATCATTGTGGGTGTTACGTTGCCTATTTGGCGCTAACGCCCTGCTTCGATTGGCGCCGGAATGTTTCCGGCGCAAATTGATCGACCGCCACGGCCGTCATTCTCAGTGTCTCACAGTAGTGTAATTGCTCCGCTTCGGCAGCATCAATCAACTCTGCTCGCAACCCTTCTTGAATCAACAGTTCGCCGCTTAAATCGGGGGGAATGTCGCCACGTTTTTCAGCTTTAGCCAATTTCTTATAGAGCTCACGATTTTCTTTCATGGCTAAAAACGCAAGCTCCATATGACCTGTGACATCCATGGGATCATCTTTCCAATAACACAGGAACGTATGCCGTTCACGGGTTACACTGGGCACCATCATGCTCTCGGCAATCGCTTGGTAAAGCCGATCAGCCGGTGGTTGATAATGATTACCGACTGGGAAAACTAACAGTCGCATCGTCCATGCCAGCCAACGATTTGGGAAGTTGGCGAAGAACGCTTGAAAAGCGCGCCCTATTTCATATAAATGGTGGGTTAATGCCCACTCTACATAATCATGATCACCAGCTTGACGGCCTTCATCCTCATAGCGCTTCAATACCGCTGAAGCCATATACAGGTGGCTCAGTACATCGCCAAGCCGAGCCGACAGCATTTCCTTCCGCTTCAAATCGCCTCCTAAAGACAACATGGCGACATCAGCCGTCAATGCTAACGCACGACTCATTCGTGTTAACTGCTGGTAATATCGTCCAGTCCAACCGCTGACCGGTTGTTTGACCCATCGTGCACCGGTTAACCCCATCAATAATGAGCCACCGGCGTTCGCAAGTCCAAATCGGATATGCCTGAAAAGGAGTGCATCAAACTCAAGTAATCCTTGATCTTGATTTGGATTCGACGCCGCTTCCATTTCTGCCAATACATAGGGATGGCAGCGCGTGGCACCTTGCCCAAAAATCATCAAACTACGCGTCAGAATGTTGGCACCTTCAACCGTAATTGAGACTGGAGTCGCCATAAAGCCATGACCGAGATAGTTTTTGGGTCCGAGTTGAATCCCCTTGCCCGCATGAATATCCATTGCCGCATCCATCACTTGCCGGCCCATTTCAGTCATGTGGTATTTCGTCATCGCGGTAATGACCGATGGACTTTTCCCTGCC
>DASSWH010000198.1:0-11662 GCA_035705175.1 Pseudidiomarina sp. | reverse complement strand
CCACCATAACTAATTAATGGTAGCGGCACTCCAACTACTGGTAATAACCCAGAAACCATTCCAATATTTACCATCACGTAAACAAAGAAGGTCAAAATCAGACTGCCAGCGAGCAGTTTTTGATAAATTTGCTGTGCGCGCATCGCGATTTGAAGACCACGGAAAATAATAAAACTATATAGGATCAGGAGCGCAATAACGCCTACCAATCCAAACTCCTCAGCAAATACAGCAAAGATAAAATCAGTATGCCGCTCTGGCAAAAACTCCAGTTGTGACTGTGTTCCTTCCAGCCAACCTTTCCCTTCAATACCACCCGAGCCAATCGCAATTTTTGACTGAATGATTTGATAACCACTGCCCAGTGGATCACTTTCTGGATTCAATAACGTCAATACGCGCTGTCGCTGGTAATCACGCATTAAGAAAATCCATAGGATAGGAATAAATGAACTTATGCCAACGATAAAAACGCCAATCAGTCGCCAACTTGGACCGGCCAGAAAAAGAACAAAAATACCTGAACTGGCAATCAACAGAGAGGTACCAAGATCTGGTTGCTTGGCGATCATTAAAGTCGGTACCAGTATGAGAATCATGGCACTGAATAATCGTCGCTTACGCGGCGGTATCCCTTGTTCTGCGATGAACCAAGCAATCGTCATGGGTACCGCTAACTTCATTAATTCCGAAGGTTGAATCGTCGCGACTCCGATGTTGAGCCAACGTTGTGCACCTTTGCTTGATTCACCAAACAGCAATACTGCAAGGAGTAAAGTTAATCCCGCCGCAAAAATAGGTAAGGACCAGCGTTGTACAGCAGATAGCGGAATTTGAGCAATGACTAACATCGCCATAAAGGCGACACCTATCCGTATCACCTGACGTTCGAGCATAGCCATGTTCTCACCGCTCGCTGAATAAACGGTGGTGACGGATAGAGCGGCTAAAATAAGCAGCGCAAACAACAAGGGTCCATCAATGTGGAAGCGCTGTAGCCAAGGGTTTCTCTCTTGTTCAGTCGTTATTTGCAAGTGTCGTTTCCTGACTAAAATAGAAGTCCATGACTTGACGTGCCAGTGGCGCGGCGACACTGCCACCACCACCTGCATTCTCTATTGCTAAGACAATAACAATTTCAGGGTTGTCTTGTGGCGCATAACCAACATACATGGCATTGTCACGGTACTTCTCAGCAATGCTCTCGGCATCATATTCTTCACCTTGTGCAATCCCAATGACCTGCGCCGTGCCAGTTTTTCCTGCAGATGAATAGGACGCGCCTTTAAATGCCTGATGTGCTGTACCTTTGATAGAGGTTACCACTTTATTCATGCCATCCTGAGCAATATCCCAATGTGCAGGGTTTTCAAGAACAACGGGTGCGCGTTCTTCTACCACCGCAGGTAGTCGAATCTCACCATCGACTATTTCGCTCAGCAACCGTGGCACAGGACGTTTACCGCGATTAGCAACCACCGCCGTGGCCACCGCCAACTGCATTGGCGTCGAGGTCCAGTAGCTTTGACCAATGCCAATGGAAACCGTTTCGCCAGCATACCAAGGCTGATTAAAGCGAGCTCGCTTCCAACCTCGAGATGGCATGACAGCAGCCGTTTCTTCGGCAATGTCGATACCGGTATAGTCGCCAAACCCATACTGAGTCATGTGTTCAGAAATCGTATCGATACCCAACTTCAACGCAAGATCGTAGTAAAAGGTATCACAGCTTTGTACGATAGCATCCGTGACGTTGACCCATCCATGTCCCCATGACAACCAGTCACGATAACGGTGATCAACGCCTTTAATTTGAAACCAACCTGGGTCCCAAATTTTGGTTTCGGGGGTTATGATCTGTTCCTCAAGACCAACAATGGCAAGCTGCGGCTTGATGGTCGATGCAGGAGGATAACCACCTTGCGTGGTGCGATTTAATAGGGGTGAATGACGCGACTGCAATAAACTCTGATACTGGGCGACTGAAATACCCTGAGCAAACCAGTTTGGGTTGTAGCTTGGTTTACTAACCATTGCCAATATACCGCCGTCCCGCGGATCCATGACGATTATTGAGCCGCGCTGGTCACCCAATAGCTCATCGACTTTGAGCTGTAGCGGTAGATCAATTTCGAGATACAAATCTTGTCCGGGTATCGGCGGTTCAATACTGAGTGTACGCAGCATTCTTCCGTGAATATCGACTTCCACTTGCTGATAGCCAACCGTGCCGTGTAAAAGTTCTTCGTAATAACCTTCGATACCCAACTTACCTATGGTTCGTGTTGCGGCGTAATTCGCTTGTACGCCGCGCTCTTGCAACTCTATGACGTCATTTCGATTAATTTTGGCGACGTACCCCAAGGCATGAGTGAGTGCATCTGCATAGGGGTAATGGCGAACCAAACGCGCCTCGAGACTGACGCCGGGAAACTCATGTTGTCGAACCGCGAAGCGCGCAATTTGTTCTTCATTTAGACTGTCGAGAAAAATCACTGAACGAAATCGCCGCTCGCGCTTTTGCGCAGCATAAAAATCGGTGACAGAGTCCTCATCGAGTTCGAGTAACTGTTGTAATCGGCGCAACGTATCATCAAGATTCTGTACGCGCTCTGGTGTGATTTCTAAACTGAGGACCGGGCGATTCTCAGCGAGAAGGATACCATTTCTGTCGTAAATCAAACCGCGATTCGGTGCTATGGGGACAACTCGGATGCGGTTGTCATTCGACCGAGTTTGGAACGACTCGTATTGAACAACTTGTAGTGAATACATGTTGTACAGCAGGACACTGAAGACCGCAACGACCACGACCATAGCAAACCAAACACGACGGTTAAACAGTGCGGCTTCGGCGTGACTATCTCTAATCGTTTGTCGGGATCTGGGTCTCATGTTTATTCGCGATGGTAAGGATGATTAGCGTTCACACTCCAAGCGCGATATAAGCTCTCAGCTACAATCACGCGGACCAATGGATGTGGCAGCGTTAGTGCAGATAATGACCAACGCTCGTCGGCTACTGCCGTACACTCGGATGCGAGACCTTCGGGACCACCGACTAATAAACTCACATCACGGCCATCCATTTGCCAGGCTTCGAGGCGTTGCGCCAGTTGTGGCGTCGTCCAAGCTTTCCCTGTTACCTCTAAGGAGACAATACGATTACCTTTGCCACAAGCGGCTAACATGGCGTCTCCTTCTTGCTTTACGAGTCGAGCGACATCGGCATTCTTTCCGCGTTTGCCAGCGGCGATTTCAATCAGTTCTAATGAGCATTCAGCCGGCATTCGCTTCGCATAGGCAAGGTAGCCGATGCTGACCCAGTCTGGCATTTTTTGTCCGACTGCGATCAGCTGAATACGCATTATTTACGGCCCCAAAGTTTCTCTAATTCGTAGAAGTCTCGAATCGGCTCTTGCATGACGTGAACAATAACGTCACCTAAGTCAACGAGGACCCATTCTGAATGCTCGTGTCCTTCGACACCCAATGGCGCCACACCATGATGTTTCGACTCGGTAGCAACATGATTGGCAATACTGCGAACATGAGTTTTAGAGCTGCCCGAACAAACAATCATATATTCAGCAACATCGGTTTGCTCCATGACGTCGAGTACACGAATATCGCGGCCTTTTAATTCTTCTATCTTTTCGATAACAAAATCGCGTAATTGTTCAGCTTGCAAAAGAAATAATCTCCATTGGTCGAAAGTTCGCGCAGTTTATCACGTTTACGGACCGAAAAGCAGCTAACGATAGAGCCCATGCGAATGAATGAAGGCAGCCACAGTAGGCGGTACCAAGGGTTCCCATGGCTGCTTTTGTTGGATCATTGTGCGAATGGTCGTAGCCGCGATCGATTGCGTTTCATTGGGTATTCGAATGACATGTCCATGTTGTGAATGGCGCAGTTCTGAAGGATCGGTGAGCCACTGGTTTGCAAAAAACTTAGTAACGTCTGGATGCCACTGTGGCGCATTGTCGGGTCGGGAGAGAATCGCAAAATGAGCATGCTCAAGCAGTTCACGCCATGTATGCCAAGTATTTAGCCTTGCGACGGCGTCATCACCGACCAAGAAAATAAGTGTGTCTTGTGGCCAGCGTTGCTTTAACTCAGATAAAGTTTGTGCCGTATAAGACGGTCGAGATTGACGCAGCTCCCAATCGTCTGCATAGACGTTGGTATAATCACCAGCTGCTAGTTTCGCCATCATCAAGCGTTGTTGAGCACTGGCTCCTGGATAATCACGGTGTGGTGGTTGGGCACTCGGCAGCAGTCTTAGTTCATCCGCTTGTAACCATTGCAATGCGTTGAGTGCAGGGCGTAGATGCCCCCAATGGATAGGGTCAAAGGTACCACCTAGGATCAAGCGCAGTCTGCTGGTTGGTTGAACTGCAAGGCTCATGCGAGTGATAACCGAGTGGTTCGGGTGGGAAGACACCAAAGCATCACGAAATGCGCAGCTACGGTCTTATAATCTTCACCACTGTCTCGCTTGAACGCGAATTCGAGGCGTTTTAATAAATCGATGATGGCACGTTGTTGCCCCTGTAAGCGTTGCGCAGTGTGTTGGTAGGCGGCCTCTTGATTTTTCCATATCGGTAGGGCTCGAGCGGCTTGTCCGATCGACTCGCCACGCTGGATTGCCTGTTGTAACGCACTCACAGTCTGCCATTCACGTTGGAACATCCAATTGAGGATTGCGATCTCGACATCCTCTTCGAACAGTCGATGGAGACGATGTAAAGCATCGTCAACATGACCGTGCAATAACGCTTCTTGCAGTGCAAATACGCTAAAGCGACTCTGATCTTGACTACTGCGTCGCACGGTTTCCAAGGTGAGCGGCTGCGACAACCCCATTAACGCAAGCTTTTGCAACTCTTGATCCAGTGCGAGCAAATTGCCCTCGTACCAATCCGCTAAGAGGCTCAAGGCGTCGCGATCAAGCTCAAGCTGATAGCGGCGTGCGCGTGCATCGATAAATCGCGGAAGGGCTGCTCGATCGGGGGCGTTGGCAGTCACTAACAGTGCATCGCGAGTGAGTAATTGATACCACTTTGCTTTCACTTGGTCCTGCTTTAGCTTGGGTCCAAGTACGACTAAGATCTGATCGATGTTCGGTTGCTCTGCATAATTGCGCAGGGCATCACCGCCTTCACGTCCCGGCTTTGCATCGGGTAACTCGAGTTCCAACAAACGTTGTTCTGAAAACAGACTCATGCTGGCGCCGGCTGCTGAAATTTGACTCCAATCAAACTGCGCATCCTGAACCAATCGCTGCCGTTCTGTAATACCTTGAGATTTGGCGAAGGCGCGGATGGCTTGAACCGAGTCATCAACCAGCAACGGTGTGTCACCAAAAATACAAATAATGTGGGGTAGACCGCGTTTTGCAAGTACATCAGTCAGTTGTTGCGCAGTCACGGTTGCCATAATTAGCCTCGTTTACCGAGTTAATTGTGCTGAAATTTGACGTAATATTTGACGAGCAGCATCTTCTCGCATTTCGGTAACTAAGACTTCCCGTTCACGAGTTTTTGCCAGGGCAAAGTTCGGATCGTCTTGGTAGTCACGAAACACTTCAACTTGCAACGGCACACTCGAACTGGGGCCGTTGTGTAATACGTATTCAACAGAGTAGATGAGTTCGTATTCGGCTACTTGACCGCTGCTCGATAGAGACAGGGTTCGGCGGTCCAGACTATCACTGACTATTTGTATGACGGTTTGCCGAGGCTGTTCATCCAACTGTGCACCCGCGAGCTGTAGCCGCGATGCTAGAATTTCAGCAAATTCACTAAAAGGTTCAGCTTGTATATAGACAGATTCCAATTGCGCTGGCAGTTGATAGCTGTCACGCAATTGAAATCCACAACTGTTGAGAACAACCGCAACTATTCCAAGAGTGAGCAATCGCAACGTCAATTGTAGAGGTGCTAGCCGTTTTTTCATGTCTTTACGATGCTCTCCGATCATTAATTTGCGACAATGTTCAGCAACTTGCCAGGTACATAGATTTGTTTGCGTACCGTTACGTTCTCGAGGAATCGAGATACATTGTCGTCAGCCAATGCGATTTGAACAACATCGTTTTGACTTGCGGTTGCTGGAACGGTCACTTTACCACGAACTTTTCCATTCACTTGAACGACAATCAGAAGGTTTGATTCAACCAGTGCTGACTCGTCACATTCAGGCCAACGTTCAAAGACGATATCACTGTTCTTCCCCAAGGCTTGCCATAGCGATTCACTCAAGTGTGGAGTGACCGGTGCGAGCATCAGTACAATAGCGTCCACAGCTTCTGCAACAATACCGCATTCTAATGGGTGGCTCAGATCAGCTTTCTGGAGACGATTTAACAGTTCCATGATGGCAGCGATGGCCGTGTTAAAATTCTGTCTTCTCCCCATGTCGTCAGTGACTTTTTGAATTGTGCGATGAACCTCTCGTCTCAGGGCTTGTTGATCGTCATTCAGTTGCGACCAGTCTTGTGACATGCCTTTCGCTTGAGCTGCTTTCAGATCGAACGTTAAGCGCCAGACTCGGCGTAAGAATCGTTGCGCACCCTCGACACCAGAGTCAGACCACTCTAGGGTCGCTTCCGGTGGCGCTGCAAACATCATAAATAAGCGCACGGTATCGGCGCCGTATTTATCAATCATGACTTGTGGGTCAATGCCATTATTTTTCGACTTTGACATTTTGGTCATGCCACCGTAAATCACAGGTTGACCATCGGTACGTAAGATTGGATTGATGATTTTTCCTTTCTCATCGCGCTCAAAATCGACCTCAAGCGGCGAATACCAAGTCTGCCCACCATTCTCATCTTCACGATAATAGCAGTCGGCTAACACCATCCCTTGCGTTAACAAACGCTTGAATGGTTCTGCAGATTCCACTAAGCCAGTATCGCGCAACAATTTGTGGAAGAAACGCGAGTAGAGTAGGTGCAATATCGCATGTTCAATACCACCAATGTATTGATCAACGGGCAACCAGTAATTTGCTTGCTTCGGATCTAACATACCATCATGAAAGTTCGCACTGCAGTAACGTGCATAGTACCAAGACGACTCCATAAACGTATCGAAGGTATCGGTCTCATGCTCTGCTGGTTGCCCGTGGTACGTGGTTTGCCGCCATTCAGGATTTTCCTTCAACGGCGAGGTATTGCCGGACATGACGACATCTTCGGGCAGGCGTACGGGTAGTTCATCCGCGGGCACGGGAACTGATTCGCCGTTTGCTAAATTCAGCATAGGGATTGGTGCACCCCAGTAGCGTTGCCGTGAAACACCCCAATCACGCAGGCGATAATTTATTTGGCGCCGTCCTATACCTTGTTGTTGCAACTTATCCGCAATTTGTTCAAAGGCGTCGCTACTGCTTAGACCAGAGAAGGGACCGGAATCGATTGTTATCCCTTTCTCGGTAATAGCGCCTTGCGAGAGGTCGTTGCTATCTGTACTCGGTTTAATAACTTGTTTGATCGGCAATTGATACGTGGTCGCAAACTCCCAGTCACGTTCATCATGTCCCGGCACAGCCATCACCGCACCCGAACCGTAATCCATGAGAACAAAATTAGCGACCCAGACCGGAATCAAATCGCCGGTAAGTGGATGCACTGCCCGAATGCCAGTGTCCATCCCGACTTTTTCGGCGGTAGCGAGTTCAGCTTCAGCCATCTTCGTGTTTTTGATCGTATCGATGAAAGCAGCGAGATCAGGCTGATTTGCCGCCGCCTGCTGTGCCAATGGGTGTTGTGCAGCCACGGCCATATAGGTCACACCATACAATGTATCTGGACGAGTCGTGTAAACCGTGAGCCGTTGTTCTGAATCGGCCACTGAAAAATCGATCTCAACGCCCTCGGAGCGACCAATCCAATTCCGTTGCATGATTTTGACCTGTTCTGGCCAACCATCTAACGTATCCAGATCGTTCAATAACTCGTCCGCATAGGCTGTGATCTTGATAAACCACTGCGGAATTTCTTTCAGTTCAACTTTGGCGCCGGAACGCCAACCACGTCCGTCAATGACTTGTTCGTTGGCAAGCACGGTTTGGTCGACTGGATCCCAGTTGACTGTGGCATTTTTCTTGTAGACCAAGCCTTTTTCGTAGAGCTTGGTAAAAAACCATTGTTCCCAACGATAGTATTCCGGTGTACAGGTCGCAATTTCGCGCGACCAATCATACCCGAAACCCAAGGATTTCAGTTGTTGGCGCATGTAATCGATATTCTGATATGTCCACTTTGCGGGGGCTGTCCGATTGGCAATAGCAGCGTTCTCAGCAGGCAAACCGAAGGCGTCCCAGCCCATTGGCTGTAGTACATTTTTGCCCTGCATACGTTGAAAGCGTGAGACGACGTCACCGAGCGTATAATTGCGTACATGGCCCATATGAAGCTTACCGCTGGGATAGGGGAACATGCTCAAACAATAAAATTTCTCTTTGCTTTCATCTTCTTGAACCGTAAATACTTGCTCCTGTTCCCAACGACGTTGGACGACTGGTTCGATGAGGGCTGGGTCATACTGCTCGGGCCATACTGTCGACATGAATATTCCTGATTCGATAATGGTTTTGTGTGTCGTCACACTGAACGATAGAAGGACGGTAACGTGCTTCGCTTTGCTGAATTAGAGGGCGTACCACATAAGCAGCATCACCACGATACCGGCGAGTCCGAAGAAACCATACTCAAAGCGTTCACGCTGCTGGGCTTCTGGTTGGTCTGGATTGCGATGAAAAATGAACATCCCCAGACTGCTCACACCAAGTGTTCCTGCGGCAACAAGAACGGCAAACGTAGCAGCTGCAATAATATTTTCCATAATAAGTTCCAAGCGTTCATAAAAGTTGAGAGACGAATACGCTATTAGTTTACTGATTTTGGCGGCGTTTGACTATGCTCACAATCCCGATAATTACGCCGCAAGCTGCTATCCATGCGGCTAGCCACTCTCCCCATTGCGCATAGAGTGTGACACCTTTGACCACAGGGACCTCTGCGCTAACGGTAGCTTCTTCAAATTGCGGTGCTCGAGCAATTTCTTGTCCATTTTCGGCAACAATTGCACTAATCCCATTATTCGTAGCGCGAAGCAATGGTCGCCCAAGTTCGAGAGCACGCATCCTGGCAATTTGCATGTGTTGAGCAGGACCATGCGACGCGCCAAACCAGGTGTCATTGCTTACTGTCAGCAAGAAATCAGTGTTTGCCGTGAGATTTGCCCTGACTTGGCGAGGGAATGCGATTTCGTAACAGATGGCGGCACTCAGCTCGAATCCTTTGGCACGCAGATTACTTTGTTGGTAATTACCGCGACTAAACGACGACATCGGTAGGTCGAACAAAGGCGCAAGCGGTCGCAAAATATCTTCAAACGGAACAAATTCTCCAATGGGTAGCAATTGGTGCTTTTCATAACGATTGCTATGCCCGTGATAATAGGGTTCCTCGACACCCTGTGTGCCGTCACTGCCAAGCACAATCAGACTGTTGTAATAGTCGAAGTCGCGATAATCGAGGATACCAGTAATCAGCGCAGTATTGGATTTCACGAGCGCAGAGTGAATGTTGCCAAGAACATCATCGGTGTAAGGTTCTGGCATAGTCACCGCTGATTCTGGCCAAATAATGATGTCATGGTCGGCGTAGTGGGGCCGACTGAGATCAAGATACGTCATCAAACTTGGCCAATGTTGGTCAGGATTCCATTTGCTGGATTGCGCGATATTCCCTTGTACCAGCAACACGTTGACGGTTTGCTCAGTGCGTTCAATGGGCTGTAACCAGAACAATCCAAAGGGTACGACTAAGATGCTGATCGTACTGACTGCGTAGCGCAACTGATTGGTTCGTAAATATTCGAAGATACTCACCGCAGCGTACCACAGTATGACAGTCACCCCAGTTCCACCAATCCACGTAGCATATTGACCGAGGTAGCTATCGGTTTGCGTGTAGCCAAGTTCGAGCCATGGAAATCCTGTAAAAAGTGTACCGCGAAGCCATTCCGCACCGTACCAACACAGGGGGACCAACCAGATTGCCGATGGCCAATGGCGTATTGCCGCAGCGCGCCAAGCCCACAGAGCAAGCGCTGGAAACAGACTGAGATACATGAAGAGTACAGCCAGAATGGCCACGGTAGCGACAATGGGTAGGCCACCGAATGTATCGATGCTGACATAAATCCAACTGAGTCCAGTACTGAACCAGCCTACACCAAATAGATAGCCGATTTGCCAAGCACGTCGCGGAGAACTATTTCGCGCCAGCCAAAGCAAGATCACTAGAACTGGAATGACGATCCATGCTTGCTGAAACGGGGCATAAGCAAAAACTAATAGGGCGCCACTCAATAGCGCCACTAGTCTCGCCCAGCCCGCTGTTATTGACTTGTTGAAGAGCGTTTTCATCAGTCCGCATCAGTCGAGGGTTGAGGCTCAGGAATTGTGATTTGTAATTGTTGTATACGGCGCTTGTCAGCAGCGGTTACTTTAAAGATGATTCCACCTAAAGACAGCTCTTCACCGAGTTGCGGTAAATGACCAAAGCCATGCGCCACCATGCCACCGATGGTGTCATATTCCTCATCTCCAAACTGGGTGTCAAAATAGTCGTTGAAATCTTCGATCGTTGTTAGCGCTTTGACCGAGTACCGTGATTTGTTGATACGCCGAATATCAGCCTTATTATCCTCGTTGATATCAGTTTCATCTTCAATTTCGCCAACAATTTCTTCCAGAATATCTTCAATTGTGACGAGTCCAGATACACCACCGTATTCATCCACAACAATAGCCATATGGTAGCGTTGCTCTCGAAACTCTTTCAGGAGAACATCCACACGTTTCCCTTCGGGAACGATCACTGCAGGCCGAATGACCTTGTTCAGGGTGAATTCGTCGTCGGCCATACCGAAACCGTACGGCAACAAATCTTTGGCGAGGAGAATTCCCTCAATATGATCTTTATTTTCACTCACAACCGGATAGCGACTGTGCTGTGAATCAATGACTATGGGTAAAAAGGAATCAACATTTTGGTTAATATCGATAGTCACCATTTGTGACCGCGGTACCATAATGTCACGAACTTTGAGCTCTGCGACATCAAGTACGCCCTCGATCATTTCTTTCGTATCGTTGTCAATCAGATCACGTTCTTCGGCATCTTGAATCAGATCAACCAGTTCTTCGCGGCTATTCGGCTCTCCGGTAAACAGTTGCAGCAGTTTATTTGCCCATGTTTTACGTGAAGAGCCGTTGGTAGAGTGAGGATGGTCATCGCTCATGAGTGTGTATAACTCCGGTTTTTATCAAACACGATTCGTTTCATCCGTGCGGTCTATGTATGGATCGGAAAACCCGAGCGTGGCCATGATGGTTGTCTCAAGAGCCTCCATGATATCCGCGTCATCGTCATCTATATGGTCATAACCTAGCAAATGCAAGGTACCGTGTACAACCAAATGTGCCCAATGTGCATTGATAGTTTTGCCTTGCGCCGCGGCTTCACGCGCTAACACCGGCGCACAAATGACTAAGTCACCCAGTAACAGGACCGGAAGGGAAACGCCCGCTGGCAAATCATCAGCAAATGGGAATGACAGCACGTTGGTCGCATAAT
>DASSWH010000197.1:0-2037 GCA_035705175.1 Pseudidiomarina sp. | reverse complement strand
AGCAACGGCTACGGCGTGCAATTCGTACCATCGCATTTCAAGCTCGGTTCGACCCGTTGACAGAGTTGCCCAACCGCAATTACTTTCAGCAACAACTCGATCAGGTGATTCGCACTTCCATTCGGCACGAGCAACAATTTGCCGTGTTACTTCTCGATCTCGACCATCTGCGTGAAATCAACGATGCTCTGGGTCATGACATTGGTGATGAACTACTAAAAAATGTTGCCAGTCGAATCAGGCAAAGTATTCGAGCAGATGATCTGTTGGCGCGGATTGGTGGTGATGAGTTTGCCATTGCATTGCGTGATCTTGAGGACACTTCACAAGCTGAGGCGCGCGCCAAAGTCATCATGAGTGATTTGTTAAATACGCTCGATATTGAACACAACCATATCAACATGACCGCCAGTATCGGTATCGCCATGTTCCCGAATGACGCCGCCGACGTACAAACGTTGGTAAAACATGCTGAGTTGGCAATGTACGCAGCAAAAACAACAGGCTCACTCAGTGTTTATTTCTTCGATGAACAATTGCGCCAAACCACCGAGAAGCATATCGCCCTGCATCATCAAATTATTCGCGGCTTAGAAGAAGGGCAATTCCGCGTGTATTACCAACCCGTGATCGATACCGCCAGTCATAAAATGACTCGTTGCGAGGCTTTGATTCGCTGGGAACATCCAGATCGTGGCATGGTTTCGCCGGCTGAGTTTATCCCAATCGCCGAGAAAACTGGCGCCATTATTGGCCTAGGTGAATTTGTCATGCAGCAAGTGGTCAAAGATTGGAAATACTTCGCCGATGACAACCTCGATGTCACCATTGCCATTAACCGCTCACCTCGCGAATTTAACGATCGTGAAGCAGCGGATCATTGGCTAGCCATTTTAAAAGAGAGTGGAATGCCGGCGGATAAACTGATGATGGAAATTACGGAATCGATGCTGATGCGCAATAAAGAGCGGCAGTTTATGAACTTGCGGAAATTGCGCGACGCCGGTGTGCATCTAGCTATCGATGACTTTGGTACCGGTTACTCGAGCTTAAACTACCTGCGTTCGTATCCCATTGATGTGATTAAGATTGACCGCAGCTTCTTACAAGACGTGCCTTACCACGGTCAGCAAACTGCGTTGGTTGAAGTTCTGATTCGCATTGCTCACACGCTCAATATGCAGGTGATTGCCGAAGGGGTTGAGACGGAAGCACAAGTCGATTTCTTGCGGGCACAAGATTGTCATTACCAGCAAGGGTTCTTTTATGGACAGGCGGTGCCGCGTGACGACTTTCTCAAAATGGCGCATACCTTTAATCAGACTAAAGGCAAGCTGAAGAAAAGTTAGAAGTGGGGAGCCAGCCGATAAGCCGGGTTCTGTCGAGGACAATCATTCGTCTAGCCACTAAGTCACCCTAGCGTTCAAGCAGTCTACCCGGGTTCAACGCGGGCCGCGCCAATGAACCCCTATTTGACCTTGCTCCGGGTGGAGTTTACCGTGCCACGAACTGTTACCAGCCGCGCGGTGCGCTCTTACCGCACCCTTTCACCCTTACCTGATCCTGCTTGCGCAGGCCATCGGCGGTTTGCTCTCTGTTGCACTCGTCGTCGGCTTACACCGCCCAGGCGTTACCTGGCACCCTGCCCTATGGAGCCCGGACTTTCCTCCCCCTGTAAACAGGCGGCGATTGCCTGGCCAGCTCTCCGCCGGGGATTCTACGCTGCGCGGGGGCTTAACTCAATCTTTGTTTTCTTCTTTGTTCTTATTCTCCAAGGCCCACTGATACAGCACATTTTTACGCTCGTCGTGGATTTTGGCGGTTACAGCGGCAGCCTTCTTTAATGGCAACTCATCCAATAACAACAACAAGGTCCGTTTAGCCGCTTCACCGGGGCCGTCACTCGCTTCCGCATCGGGCTGTACCGGTGCGATTAATAAGACCATTTCGCCACGCTGTTGGTTGGTATCATCCGTCAGAGTCTGTAATAGTTCGGCTGCATTACCGCTCAAGTAGGTTTCAAACTGCTTAGTCAAC
>DASSWH010000196.1:0-2723 GCA_035705175.1 Pseudidiomarina sp. | reverse complement strand
TGGGCGGTGTTTCTCAATGTCATTTCGCCTTTGATGAGCAGCGCGGTGACAACGAAGTGCAGTTCTTGACGTGGCAAATGCGCCTCGTCCACCCGAAGTTAGCGAAAGGGCGAGAAATTGTGGTACCTGGTGTGAGTGAATTGCACATACGAGACAATAAGATTCGTAAGCAACAAGATTATTACGACCTCGGCGCCATGCTCTACGAACATATCGCACTACTTGGCTTTGTAATCGACAAAGTGAAACAACGATTAGTGCATAAGGACTAGGGGACACTATGAATATTCTGATCACTGGAGCAACCTCAGGTATTGGTAAGCAGGTTGCTTTAGATTATGCGGCCGCTGGCCACCACGTGGTAGCCTGTGGTCGCAATCAAGAGTCCTTAGCCGCAATGGTTGCTCAATATCCAGAGAACATAGCTGGCCAACAGTTGGATGTGACTGATGTTGAAGCCACCCAAAACGTGTTGAGGACTTACCTAGACTTGGACGTTGTCATTCTATCGGCAGGTGTCTGTGAATATGTCGACATTGATACGTTCTCGACGGCTATGTTCGAGCGTGTATACGAGGTGAATATCTTCGGCACACTGCGCTGTGTTGAGGCATTGTTGCCGAATCTTCGGCGTGGTGCCAAGTTAGTTTTTGTCGGCAGCACGGCGCGCTTGCTCCCATTTACCCGAGCAGAAGCTTACGGTAGTTCTAAAGCCGCGATGCAATACATTGCACGCAGTCTGCAAGTCGATTTGGCAGACAAGGGGATTCGAGTGCAGACGGTTTCGCCCGGTTTTGTTGAAACACCCATGACCGATGCGAATGACTTCGAAATGCCGATGCGTGTGAGCGTAGAATTTGCCTCCAAGGCGATTCGGCAGGGTATAAAAGCGAATCGAACAGATATTACCTTCCCGAGAGTGTTCGGTTGGTTTTTAAAAATACTTTCCAGATTGCCACAAAGCTGGCAAGTTGCAGTATCAAAACGGATTGCCTAAGGCGGAAAGAGCGCAATGAAGATAGCAATTATTGGTTCGGGAATAGCCGGATTAACGAGCGCGTGGTTACTACACCGCAAGCATGATGTCACTGTCTTTGAAAAAAATGACTACATTGGTGGACACACTCATACCATCGATTTAGAAAAAGATGGTCAGGCCTACGCCGTCGACACTGGTTTTATTGTCTTTAACGATAGAACCTATCCGTATTTTCGAGCCTTGATGAGAGAAGTCGGAGTAGAGTGGCGTGACACCGAAATGAGTTTCAGTGTTCGTGATCCGCTGAGTGGTCTCGAATACAACGGGCATAATCTGAATACGTTGTTCGCTCAGCGCAGTAACTTATTTAAACCGTCTTTCTATCGACTGTTGTCAGGTATTGTCCGGTTTAATAAAGCTGCAAAACTAGCTTATGAAAAGGGCGGCGATGCTCTAGATACGGTGACGTTGGGTGAATTCATTGCAGAGCAGAATTTGTCTAAAGATGTCTCAGATTATTACCTGCTGCCCATGGTCGCGGCCATTTGGTCCGCCAGTTTGCAAGAAGCAGAGCAGTTTCCGTTAGGGTTCTTTCTGCGCTTCTTCAATAATCATGGGCTTCTAAACATCTCAGACCGACCACAGTGGGCAACAATAGTGGGTGGTTCCAGTGCTTATATTCCAAAGTTAACGGCTGGATTTGCTGACCAGATTCGTTTAAACAGCAAAATTTCACGCGTTCAACGCCGCGATCAAGAGCAGGATTCGGTTTTGATCGAGTTTGTCGATCGTCAGCCAGAGACCTTCGATGCGGTCATTTTTGCTTGTCACAGTGATGAAGCCTTGGATTTGCTGGCAGATCCGGATGCCGCTGAGCGTGATGTTCTTACCAACATTCCGTATCAGATGAACGATGTTGTATTGCACACCGATATCCGCCTGTTACCGCGAGCCGAGCGAGCTTGGGCGAGTTGGAACTATCTACTGCACCATGGCGAGCAGGCACGGACACGGCCAAGCTCGGTCACTTATAATATGAACATCTTGCAGGGGATAGAGTCGCCATACACGTTTTGTGTAACGTTGAACAATACCGCTGCGATTCAACCTGACAAAATTATTGGTCGGTACAACTATTCACACCCGGTTTATAGCGTTGCTTCGATGGCCGCTCGCCAACGTCGTCAGGAAATCAATGGGCATCGCCAAACCTATTTTACGGGTGCGTACTGGTATAACGGCTTCCATGAAGATGGCGTTCGTAGCGCAGTGGATGTGGCGCGGATGTTGGGATCTGATTGGCGCAGTGATTTAGATACCAGTGCAGGTTTGGAACCGAAATCTGGAACCACAACCTAATGTTGAGCAGCGCCTTACAGAAAGGTCAGGTCTTTCACCGTCGTTACCGGCCGACGGAACACCAATTTCAATACTCGACCACGCAATGGTGGCTCGCTCTCGATGAGTTAGACACCTTGCACCAATGCAGCCGGTTGTTGTCAACACACGGGTTCGCGCCATTGTGGTTTCGGCGGGACGATTATTTACGTGGTTCAGCGGGAGACTTGGCGACTTGCGTCCGGCAAAAGCTGACAGAACTGACTGGAAAGACAGTAACTGGGCGAGTGTTTTTTCTCGGCAACTTAAGAACTTGGGGACTCTATTTCAGTCCTATTAACTGCTATTTCGTCGAGGATGAAGCAGGCCATTACAGCTATATGCTTGCTGAGGTCAGTAATACTCC
>DASSWH010000195.1:0-5310 GCA_035705175.1 Pseudidiomarina sp. | reverse complement strand
CAAATCGAACAGGTGCTGAATCAACAATTAACGCGCCTCCAAGAGTTACAGGCACGCAACCCCATGATTCGAACCGAAGAGCTTGATGCGGTGGTCACACGCCAAAAGGAGCTGCTTGCAGCGCTCGATCAACCATTGCTGCAGCTGGATACTGCACGCGTGATTGTGAACATTCCTGCATGACTTTAGTTGCTTATTCGCCACCATTATCGCCCTATCTGAACCTGGTTTATCAGGACGATGCCATTGTGGTGGTGAATAAGCTCCATGGCCTGTTAAGCGTGCCCGGTAAAGCAGCAGAGCATTATGATTCGTTGTGGTCTCGGTTGCATCGAGTCCTGCCAACTATTCGTATTGTTCATCGACTCGACATGGCGACTTCAGGTTTATTGGTCTTCGCGCTGACGAAGCCTGCGCAAGCGAACTTACAACGACAGTTTGAGCGACGCGTTGTTAAAAAGGCTTATCGAGCCCGGGTGTGGGGTGCGTTACCGTCGGCAAGTGGCTCGGTGCAAATTGCCCTGCGTTGCGACTGGCCCAACCGCCCACGCCAAATTGTTGATCCGGTGCTCGGCAAACCAGCAACAACCAACTACCGAGTCCTTGCATCTTCTCATACGCTGGGTAAACCCTATAGTGACGTCGAACTAGAACCCTTCACAGGCCGCTCACATCAACTCAGAGTGCACATGCAATGGCTCGGAAATCCGATCCTTGGAGATAAGTTTTACGCTCATGATGAGGCCTTTAAGGCAAGTGATCGCTTACTTCTACACGCGCAATCATTGGCGTTTTATCATCCAGATACGAACGCGTGGCTGGAATTTAACGCTCCAGCTCCTTTTTAATCAATTCATAAGCAGCTTGGATTTCTTGCGCTTTGGCTTGCGCCGATTCGCGCATTTCTGGCGGTAATCCTTGTGCCGCTAACTTGTCCGGGTGATGTTTCGCCATCAATTTCCGATATGCCTTCTTCACTTCAGCCGCTCCGGCTTGATTACTCACACCGAGCACTGCGTAAGCATTACTCAGTTGCTCAGCATGGCTCGGAGCCGACCTCCCCGCTTGTCCACCACCGGTAAACCGTTGTCCGGCTTGGGCCATCGACAACCATGCATCCAATTGTGCCTGATTAAACCCAAGCGTCGCGGTAACGCGTCGTAATACCTCATATTCTGCGGGTTCGACGGTACCGTCATGCATTGCGATGATGAGCACTTGTTCCATGAAAAACTGTAATAGATCGCGGCGCCAAGCAAACTGCCGGCGCAACGCTCGAACTTTATCTTCCAGTGGATAATCACTCGCCTTACCTTCGCTGAATGCAGCTTGCGCTCGCTTTTGCGCTTCACCTTGCAACCGCAGACGTGCCATCAATGCGGAAACATAGTCAATATCTTGCTCCGTCACGCGCCCTTTTGACTTCGCTAGGTGCCCCAACACCCCAAACAAAGTGGCTGTGTAGTGCTGAGCTCCCTGTTGCGTAGGCCCAGAACGCATTGCATTGCGCAGTGATGTATCAAACCAATGCCCAATCATAAAGCCAATGATGGCACCAAAGATCTTCCCAACCATGGCGCCAAAAAGGGTCCCCAGAACCTTTCCGATAATCATCCTAACTCCTTATTCAGCTCGGCAAGACGTTCTGGTGTGCCAACATCTACCCAGCGCTGTGAAAAAACTGATGCGCTGATACGCTGCTGTTGCAACGCGTCATTCAGTAAGGGACGCAACGGCACAAAAAGTTCCGCTCCGGCAGTATACTTTGCGAAAAATTGCGGATGGTAGAGCCCCATACCGCTGAATGTATAGGTTCGTCTATTCGGCCGACTTTCTATCAATAAACCGTTATCCACAGCAAAGTCGCCTTGTGGATGATGGGGGGGATTATCAACCAGCAGCAAGTGAGCATCAATATTGGCTGCTAACTTTTGCGGTAGTCCATGAAAATCAAAATCAGTGTAGATATCGCCGTTGATCACCCAAAAAGGCTCATCACCCAAGAGCGGCAGCGCTCGAATTATGCCGCCGGCCGTTTCTAACCCGCCCTCAGGTTCACTGGAGTACCGAATACGAACGCCATAGCGCGAACCATCGCCAAGATAGTGTTCAATTTTGGCGCCTAACCACGCGTGGTTAATTACGACTTCCCGCACACCCACCCGCGCCAGCTTCAACAAGTGGTATTCGATTAAACTATGTCGCCCAGCCCGTAGCAACGGTTTCGGTAATGTGTCAGTGAGGGGTCGCATGCGCTGCCCACGCCCAGCTGCCAAGATCATTGCACGCATTAAGAATGCTCCGCTAATGCTGGCATCACGCGTTGCTGCAGCCATAACCGGTAATCGGTCAATTCTGGGTAACGAGCAGCTACATCATGGAGGTAGCTCACCGTACGCGGGATATCTTGTAAATAACCATGCTTGCCATCTCGGTGATAGAGACGTGCAAAAATGCCTGCTGCTTTGGTATGCCGCTGTAAACCCATCCAATCAAACCAGCGCTGCCATTGTTGCGCAGTAACTGACCTGTTCAGTAGCTGTTTGGCTTGCAATAGTTCTCGCAACTCTTGAGAGAGAGCATCGACTAACTCACTGGGCCAACGCACATAGCAATCACGGAGCAAACTGACCGCATCATAAGTAATGGGACCCTGTACCGCATCTTGAAAGTCGATATAGGCAAGCCGCTGTTCTGGTAACACCATAATATTTCGAGCATGGAAATCACGATGCACGCCAACTTGCGGTTGGGCCAGCGCGTTTTGCACCATGTTGGTGCAAAACGCTTGCCAACATTCGGTCTCCGCCGCGCTTAACTGCAATTCTAAATGGGTCTCGCACAACCAGTCATGAAAGAGCCCCAGCTCTCTTCTGAGTAACGCTTCATCATAGCAAGGTAACGGCCCGTCGCCGGTTTCCGTGACCTGCATAATAGCTGGCAATGTAGCTAGTGCCTGTCGATAAAAACCCGCAGCATTCGCCTCGGTGAGTTCGCTCAGCAACAGCGTCGACCCGAGGTCAGTCAACAGCATAAAACCATGCTCTTCGTTAGCTGCAATCACTTCCGGCACCGCCACACCTGCATCTGCGTATGCTTCCGCAATCGCCATAAAGGGTTGCAGCGACTCTTGCGGTGGCGGGGCATCAACCGCAATGATACTGCGGATACCATCATGGGTACGGAAGTAGCGACGGAAACTGGCATCTCCAGACACCGGTTGCAAGCGCTTTTGACTATGTCCAGTAACCGCTTCGCACCATGCTTGCAGCTCAATTTCACGTTGATTTTCCACACACGATCCTTTCTGGCAGGAGACAATAAATTGCTTTATCATACCCTGCACATAGGAAAGGACAACTCTGGATACGCACGCAAATGAGTAGAAAGTTGCAGGAGAGAAGCTGGTTGGCTGTGCTGATTTTAACCAGCACTGCATATGGACCCGTTGCAGCTCAAGAAACGATAACTCCTGCAGTTTATACTGGCTTGTGCCCGATTCCGACACCACTCATCACGCAACCTATTGCGCCGTTCAATGATTTGCCACCGCAAGCTATCGGAGTGCGTGCCGACGGTGTGGATATTGACTCCGAAACACAGCTCGCTTCTTACTTCGGAAATGTTGAAGTTCATTACGGAACTCAACAACTACGCACTGAAAATGCTCAAATTAATCAAGAATCCGGCAACATTAACGCCAGTGGCGCGACCCAATTTACAGATGGGTATGTGCAAGTTCAAAGTGAAAACTTTCGGTTAAACTCGGGAGAGAATCGCGCTTATCTCAGTGGCGCTCGTTATCAAATGAGTGGTACCGGTGCGCGTGGTCGTGCCGATGTATTGTCCATATCTCCGGCGGAAGTTTTGCTCGAAGGCTCTACGTTCACGACTTGTCCTGAAGCGGAGCCCACCTGGCAGTTGAGTGCGGAAACCATTGCGATAAGCGAGAACGAAGCTTTCGGAGAAGCCTGGAACGCTAAGTTTGAGCTGTTTGGTGTGCCCGTCTTGTGGGTGCCCTATCTCAACTTTCCTGTAACTGACGAGCGTAAATCAGGATTCCTATTTCCGACCATTCGCTCGTCACAAAAAAATGGCTTTGAGTTTGAAGTCCCCTACTATTTCAATATCGCACCCAATATGGACGCAACGCTTGCGCCCCGCTATATGGCGGAGCGCGGACTACAGTTACAGGGTGAGTATCGCTATTTAAGTGAGCAAGGCGGTGGGGAGTTTAACCTTGCCTATTTGAATAAAGATGACAGTTTGCCAACTGACAATTCGCGTTTTTTATGGCGGGTAGAACACGAACAACAGTGGAGTGAGCAATGGCGTTCTTATATCAACGCTATTGGTATTAGCGATGATGATTACCTCAATGACATCGGCAGTGACTTTGCCGGTCGCGCAGATGCTCAATTATATCGACAAGTACAAGCCAATTATCTTACTGACAACTGGCAAGTGACAATTCGAGCCGAAGATTTTGAGCTGCTCGGCAACTTTCGCTCACCCTATCGAACCTTACCGCAGGCAAGCAGTCATTATACGTACACCGATAGCCGCGGGTTGGAATACTCGTTGTTTTCAGAGTTAAGTCACTTTCGCAACCAAGATGTGAGCAGCGACTATGCCACCCGTGTTCATGTTGAGCCACAGGTCAAATTTGCCGTCGAGCGCCCCGCGTACGACTGGTTAGCGGAAGTTGGCTATGCATACACTCGGTATGACCAGGCCGCTAACACTGTAGACGGCCGTGAGGCGAATCCTGATCGTGGTTTACCGACAGTACGCTGGCGCGGTCGACTCAATCTTGAGCGTGAATTTGAATGGAATGGCGCCAGCTACCATCAAACCTTGCAACCGCAGGTACAGTATTTATATGTGCCATATCGTGACCAAACGGGCATTGGCATCTACGACTCAACGATCATGCAAGATGATTACCGAGGCCTCTTTCGTGCGCGCCGTTTTACCGGTTTAGACCGCATTGCTGATGCCAATCAAGTTACAGTTGGTGCAACCAGCAGTTTCTTCGACGCACAGGCACGAGAAATTGCACGTATCAGTCTTGCGCAAATTTATTACTTTGAAGATAGTCGTACGCGCTTATTTGATGATACCAGTGCAGTAATGACCAATCGTTCTGATATTGCAGTCGAAACACGGTTTCGGCTCAGTGATCGTTGGTTTTTTAACAGCGCAGTGCAATACGATATGGAACTCAATCGCACTCAGAAGAGTCAGACAGCATTGGAATATCGTAAAGATGAAATGAACCTCATTCAGTTGAGCCATCGCAACGTGACA
>DASSWH010000194.1:0-3884 GCA_035705175.1 Pseudidiomarina sp. | reverse complement strand
GTACTGCCGTTTTGACAACATCAGGCACCGCTGCAATCAAAGTGAACTGGTCCTTCGCACGCGTGATCCCGGTATAAATAAGTTCCTTAGTCAGCACTGGACTATCCCGATCAGGTATAACCAGCACCGTATGTTTAAACTCAGATCCTTGCGATTTATGAACGGTCATGGCGTAGACGGATTCGACTTGACTGAGACGACTCGGCAGCAACCACCGAATTGATGGTGCGGCTACGTCGTCTGGCATCCCAGTTCCTTTCGATTCTGACCATAGTGCTACGCGCAACGGTTCCCGAGGACCACGCTGCAAAACAATGCCAATATCACCATTGCGCACATTCAGGCTGTAATCGTTATGCGTAATCATAATCGGACGCCCATGGTACCAGGTGGGAAGCACTCCGCCGCGTAACTCCTCAGCATGCAACCACAAAGCGAATTTCTGATTCAACTCGCGCACCCCCCAGTCACCCTCACGAACCGCGGCCAGCACTTGAAATTCGGTGAGCTGAGTCAATAATTTCGCCGCCCAGATATCCACCTGAGCTGGGTCTTCCGGCCGTGCAGTTAATAATTTCAGAAATCCAGCAAAACCGCTTTCAACAAACCGCCGAAACTCGCTTGACGCTACTCTAGTTACTGGGAAATACTGAATCTCACTGGCTGTCTGTTTACCCGCCAGCCAGTTCTGTAGCCACGACGTCTGCTGTGTATTGACTTCAAAAGCCAGCTTACCGATACCTGCCTCTGCATTAAATCGACGACTGGTTCGCAACATGACGACGTGCTGTAAGTAACTGTTTATAGGTTGTTTAGATTGCATCTCCAGCGGAATCTCTTGTCCGCTAACACGGCCGAGCCAAGCCGCGAAATCAGGTTCGTACTCCCCTGCATCAGCACCCCGACACAGCTGTCCCAATACCGCGCCAGCCTCCACTGAAGCTAATTGATCTTTATCGCCAAGCAAGATCAATCGCGCATCTTTTGGGACCGCATCAACAATTGCTGCCATCATCTCAATATCGACCATCGAAGCTTCGTCGACTATCAATATATCCAACGCCAAAGGATTAAGACGATTGTGTCGGAATGTTCGACTCTGTACCTGTGTACCGAGCAAGCGGTGCAGTGTTGTCGCTTCATCCGGCGCCGGACAATCAATTCCATTCTCCGTAAGTTTCGGTAGCTCCGCGCGGATTGACTCGGTCATTCGCGCTGCGGCCTTACCTGTTGGTGCTGCCAATTTAATTCGCAAAGGCTGCGAACTCAGTGCTTGTAGCGTCGCAATAAGCCTCACCACGGTATAGGTTTTACCAGTCCCTGGACCACCGGTAATAATACTAAACAGACTTCGTGTCGCTAGCGCACAGGCCAATCGCTGCCAACTTATACTTGCGTCGGGCTGACCAAATAATTGCGTCAGCAAATCGTTTAATGCATCTTCCGAAACAATGGTCTTCGTCTCCATCAAACGCGCCAGCCCCTGCTTGATCACCTGCTCATAGTGCCAGTAGCGTCGTAAATAGACACAGGCGCCATCAAGAACTAATGGTGAATCATTCCCTTGAGTCGCTTTGCTATCCTGTAACTGCTCGAGTACAGCAGTAAAAGTTCCTAACTGACTCATGAATTCAGCGGGCGATGCGGCCTCTCGAGACAACGGTGAATATGAGTGCTCCGGCGGCAGAGCCAACGTAAGTGCAGGTTTTTCCCAGCATGTCTGTAAATCGAAACGAGGATGGCCGCGCCCCAACTGATAGCTCGTCAGGCCCGCAATAACCGCGCTCAATTCATCTCCAGTTACCCGCAACACGTAGCGCGCTAGGTTGACATCCAGAGCTCGAATCCAACCACAGGCGAACCATTTTTCAAAGTTTTCCATCACTTTCATGATGCACTCCCGGACACACGGATGCCTGCAAACAAATCATCTAAGGCCTCGATGAGTTCCCAAGGCGGACGGTCAAAAAATGCACCTCCCGTGTCATTGCGATAGCCTCGCATAAACAGGTACACCGCTCCGCCGACATGAGTATCGTAGTGATAAGCATCGCCGAGACGCGCACGCAGCAGGCGATGCAATGCAAGCGTATAGAGGACGTATTGCAGATCATAACGACTTTCAATAATCTTTTTACGCATAGCGTCTGTGGTATACGCCGAGGCATCTGCACCTAAATAATTCGATTTATAATCAGCTACGTAATAGCGGCCCTCATATTCGAACACCAAATCAATAAAGCCCTTCAGCATGCCATTGAGCTGCGTCGGCAGCACATTCGGACGATCAGCTTGCTCGAGGGTATGTGCTGTCACGAGTACATCGATATCTGTCGCTGGCACATGGTGAGCAGCAAACCAGAATTCAGGCTCAGCCTGGTAAACCTGTAACTGTGCCAAAGTAATCGTGCTGCCATTCAGGCGAAAAGGTGTCGTTAAATAGCTACCCAACCAATCCGTTAGCACTTCCTGATGCTCCAGCCACGGCGCCATGATTGCAGTTTGCTCTACCACTAGGTGTGGTTGCTCGAAAACTTTGGCAAATCCTTGGTGTGCCGCAGCTTCGAGTAAATTGTGCAAAAACGTACCTGCATGCGCGCCTTTCGGGAATGCGTGAATACCTTGAGGAATTTGTTCGCTGGTTTCGATCGTTTCCTCTGCTGGCCGCGCGCGCTCTGCTTCCGTCGCATTCTGTTGTTGCGTCGTTTCTGCAGTCGGAATCCAATCACCATAAGTTAACGCACTATAACTGGCCAACCACCAACGTTCTAATTGACGCTGTGTTGGAAACGTACAAACTTGTGCTTGTGGTCGATGAGGTTGCGACTCTTGATATGAGGTCAGCGATTGAGGCGCGGTCACAGGCGAGAATGTGATGCCGTTAATTTTTTGTTCAAGCACAGCTGCCATATCTTTAGGCTCGTCAGTTGTGCCAAATAGCAATGCCGCGAGTGCGCTTCTCGACCATTGTGGAAAAGGCGCAATATCGATGAAAGTGGCGTATTGTGCTCGAGTGACCGCAACATATAACTTACGCACATCTTCAGCTAATCGCTCATGCTCGGCAAAGCTCACCCCATGTTGGTCCTGATTACTAAATACAAATTGTAAGCGACCCTGGTCGTCGTGGTAAGCAGCTGGAAAACTCGACTTTCCAGGAAATGGCTTGGCATCCGCGATAAAAGGTAAAAACACCAGTGGATACTGCAAGCCTTTTGATTTGTGAATCGTAATCACTTGAACTAAAGCACTATCACTTTCTAAACGTACCTGCTGCTCAGCGGAGTTGGTCTGTTGATTCCCCTCTTTTGCATGCTGAATATGTTCCGACAAATAACGCAATAAACCCGCCATACCATCTTGTAATGATGCCTGTTGTTGCAGCAGCTCTGACATGTGCAACACATCAGTCAGTTGCCGCTCACCGTCGTCCGAGCGGAGCAACTGCGCTGGTACCTCGAAGTCGTGTAAACAAGCCTGCAAAACAGCCAGCACGCCTTTCCGCTGCCATAGCTCATGATACAAGGTGAATCGATCCACCATCGCGTCCCAAGCGAGCTCATCAGTTGCTAACGCGTCTAAATCAGTCAGACTTAAGCCCAACAATGACGTGGCTAATGCGGTCCGAATGCGTTGTGGTTCACGCGGACTGGCACTGGCATTCAAGATATGCAATACATCAGCGGCTAGTGGGTTCGCAAACACTGAATCGCGGTCTGATAGATAAACACTACGCACCCCACGCGCGCGCAACGCATCGCGAACTTGTTTCGCTTCGATACGGTTCGCCACCAGAATCGCAATATCGCTAGGCCGTACCGTTTTGATAGTCCCATCGGCTTGCTGAAAACCGCAGTCTGGGTGACTCAAAAGACGCACAATAT
>DASSWH010000193.1:0-5028 GCA_035705175.1 Pseudidiomarina sp. | reverse complement strand
CGCGCACACTGCGAAAGACATCGTCCGCGCTATGGCCAATAGGCATAGTGCGATCACCATCAATGCGCTGTTGCCGAACATCCGTACTGCCAACAAATTGAACGGTTTCATCGGGGTTTCGAATAAACGGAGCTGTGCCATCTTCATAGCCACCAAATAAATACAAGCCGTTGCCATCTCGGCTATTACCAAGGCCGATTAAAGACTCATACAAACCGCGCATTTCACTTGCAACGGCGTCACGGTCACCGTCACTCAAGGTGCCGTTGGCTGCTTGTACCATCAATGTTTTCGCGCGCGAGTAAATATCGCTAACACTATTCAATACACTTTCTTCTTGGCCCAATGCATTGCGCACACCAATGCGTGCATCGGTGTATTGCTGAGTAACCGCTTTCGACTGCCCAACATTGAGAGCCTGTGCCATCGCCTGCGGATCATCCGAAATATTGACCACCCGTTTACCGCTGGCAATCTGCTGACCGACTTTCATAAAGTCTGCCTGCTGACGGTTCATCGCCGTGGTGTTCTGGTTGTATATAGTTAATGTACTGATCCGCATGTCACAACTCCGTGCTTCAATTAGCGAAGACTTAAGATGGTGTCGAGCAACGTTGTGCCCGTTTCAATCACTTTGGCATTGGCTTGATAAAACTGCTGAAACCTCACTAGATTCGCTGCTTCTTCATCCAAATTTACGCCTGACTCTGATTGTTGTAACGCCTCTAACTGAGAGGTCAATCCCTCTTGTGCGGCTAAATTAGCTTTTACGACGCTCATTTTATTGCCAACTGTGCTGACCATACCTGCATAGGCTTGGTTAAACGTTGCAGTGCCACCAATAGTTTTCTGATTCTGTAGGTCTAGCATGGCTAACGCATTGCGATTGTCACCGCTGCCGGTCGACTGTGCAGCAGCGATCTCGGCGCCATCATTGAGTTCAAAAGAGAAGGTACTGGCAAGCCCTTTAACAGGTTCCACTCGAAACGCATCATTGGTGTTTGGTGTTCCACTTAAGGTCATCTCAACACCTGCAAAACTGAGCGTATTGGTACCCACATCAAAGGTGGCAGCTACGTCGCGGCCGTTATCCGCACGCGTAACAGTAAAAGAGCCATCGTCATTGGTCCGCACATTAAAGCCAGTGGCAAGTAGTGCCGCGCTATCAGTAATTGTTGCCGCAGCGGTGACAGTGCTGGTGTTATTGTTATTCATGAATACTTGCGGAGAACCAATACTAAACATATCGGCACCGGGCTGCTGATTTAGATCAAGGCCCTGCGTGTGTTGTTCATTCATGCTGGTTGCAAAGCTATAGGCCAATTGCCCCAATTGATTGCGTAATTTATCCAGCGAATCTCGGCGAAACTCCATCAGTCCACCTAAGGTTCCGCGTTGGAAGTTACGATCTTGAAGTTCACTAAAATTACCAGCTGGATCCGTGTAACCAATCATCACCTGAGTCGGGTCACTGGCTCCTGGGCGTGCGGTTAATTGATAGGTGCTTTCACCATTTACCAGCGGTAAGCCGCTGGCAAGCGACACGCTGTATGCACCTGAACTGTTTTCATTGACACGAATATCGATCCGTTGACTCAGCTCATGTACCAATTGGTCACGTTGGTTCGCCAGACTGTTTGGTGTTTTACCGTCAAATCCACGGGCCAACACAATCTCTCGGTTCAAGTCGGCAATTTGCTGCGTATAGGTATTCACTAACTCCACTTCAGCTTCTAACTGCTGATTCACACTACGTCCAATGTCTTCCGCGTACTGATCTAATGAACGGAACTGCGCCACCATAGTTCTGGCCGCGCCCATCACTCCCTCACGCGCCGCCGGATCAGAAGGGCTACTCGCCATCTGGCTCATGGTGGAGAAGAACTTTTGCATCATCGGAGCGAGGCCTGCGGCCTCATCGGAAAGCAAGTTATCAATTTGGCCGAGTTCATTTTGATAAGCTTGCAGTGACGATAACGTTCCTGAAGCGGCATTCAAACGGGTGGCTACAAACTGATTGAACTGGCGTTGGACGTCGGTGACTCGCACACCATTGCCATTACTCTCAGTCATCATCACGATTTCGCGATTGTAACCGGGCGTGTAGACATTGGTGATATTGTTACTGGTGGTATAAAGCGCCTGTTGCGCTGTAGATAAACCACTCAATCCAATCGAAAAAATACTCATTTCTGATCCTTCTGCTGATACCCTTAGCTATCGGCATCAACCGCCAAAACTTGAGGTTAATTTCACGCGCAGAGCTTATTTATTCGGAGTTTTTTGTAACTGTTGCAAGAGCGTGTCAGCAAGACCGATTCCCTTGCTTGCCAGCTCACTGGACAACTGCGCATCAAACATCTCGTTGTATGTTTTCATAGCATTGCTATTGAAAAACACGGAATCACCGCTAGCAGCTCGCATCGACTTCATCATGTGTCCGACAAAGAGCGCTTCAAACTGCTTCACAGCAGCCTCTGCGGCTTGCTCAGGACGTTTAGAGCTAGCGGTTTTAAGGTCGTTGAGTTGTTGGGAGTCAAAGGCTAAACCTGGAATGCTACTCATTAGATGATCTCCAAATCTGCTCGCAATGAACCAGAGGCCTTTAGTGCCTGTAGAATTGCCATGAGGTCCGCCGGGGTTGCACCTAAACTATTTAGCGCTTGCACGACATCCATCAACTGAGTGCCCTCAACTGCAGATAACGAGGCTTCTTCTTGGATAATATCAATATCCGCAGCATTCGCTGTGACTGTCTCTCCCTGACTAAACGGCGCAGGCTGACTGACCAATGGCTGTGAACGAATAGTCACCGCAAGATTGCCATGCGCAACGGCTGCTTCACGCAGGGTTACATTCCCGGTCAGCACGATTGAACCGGTGCGAGAATTCAAAACCACTTTTGCTGTCGAGGCGGCAGGATTAACTTCAATGTTTTCGACTTGCGCCATAAACGCAACCCGATTGTTTGGATCTTGTGGCCCTTGCAGTTGAATCACGCCAGCATTGAGCGCATTCGCTACTTTAAAGCCGAACGATTCATTCACTCGCTCGACCACACGCAATGCGGTTGTGAAGTCGGCTTCATCCAGTTGAAGCGTTAACACACCATTGTTGCGACCTAGGTCGAGCTCAACACTGCGTTCAATAGTGGCGCCAGCACTGATGCGGCCAGCGGCTTGATGATTGACCGTTGCTGATGAGCCTTGCGCTTCTGCACTAATGCCATTGATTAACAAATTGCCTTGTGCCAATGCGTATACATTGCCATCCGCACCTTGTAGCGGAGTCATTAACAGCGTACCACCGCGTAAACTACGTGCGTTACCTATCGACGATACGACGACATCAACCTGCTGACCCGGTTGTGCGAATGCCGGCAACTTCGCGGTAACCATGACCGCTGCAACGTTACGTAGTTGCATATTCGTACCGGCGGGAATCGCGACGCCAAGTTGATTCAACATATTCGTCATGCTTTGCCCGGTGAAAGGCGCTTGCATAGTTTGGTCACCTGAGCCATCCAAGCCCACTACCAGACCGTAGCCAACTAAATCGTTGCTTCGCACACCGGCAAAACTCGCAATATCTTTGAGGCGTTCGGCAGCTGCTGGCATGGTTACCACGCTCAGCATCACGACCATTCCCATCAAACGAATCCAACCTAAGTTCTGCACGAATCTATCCTCTTAAAATGGCGCAATTTTATTGAAAAAGCGCTGCAACCAACCCATACGTTGTGCATCGCTGATATAACCATCGCCCATATATTCCAATCGCGCATCGGCAACTGCGGTCGACATCACTGTATTGCTACGATTGATTTGGCGCGGATTCACAATGCCCGAGAATCGAATCACTTCGGTACCCTGATTAATAGCAATTTGCTTTTCACCGCGGATTCGCAAATTGCCATTTCTTAGCACCTGTAAAACCGTCACAGTGATTGTTCCAGAAAATCGGTTATTTGCGCTCGAGCCACCACTGCCGATGAAATCATTATTACTGCCTACCGCAAAACCGTATTCAGCAAGTTCCTCCAGCGCATCCGGCAAGCCCTCTAAATCGACACCCACGTTGCTCGTGCGCGAAGCGTTCGACGATGCACTTTTGGTGGCACTGACTTGCTCCTCGAGTACAACGGTCAAAATATCACCGATGCGGCGTGGCCGTTGATCTTCAAATAGAGGCACGTAGCCCTGTTGCGCTTGGTAAATCGATCCATTCGCTTCGCCTTGTGGCAAGTCTGGAATCATGACCTCTTCATAGGGCTCCACAACAACGGGCTCTGGCACGCTACTGCATGCTGCCAATCCGAGTGCGAGAAGACTCACCGCTACCGCTTTCATCTTAGAGTTGTCCTAACCGCGCCAGCATTTCATCGCTGGTTTGAACCGCGCGACTGTTGATTTCATAAGCGCGCTGGGTCTGAATCATGTTGACCATTTCCTCAACCACGTTCACGTTAGATGCTTCAACAAATCCCTGATACAAGCGACCTGCACCGTTGACGCCAGGCAACGCTTCGGTTGGTGCGCCAGATGAGGCCGTCTCAATATATAAGTTACCGCCAATGGCTTCTAAGCCAGCATCATTCATAAAGGTGGCGAGGCTGATTTGTCCCACTTGCTGGTTTTGAGCGATACCCGGTTGTTTCACCGAGACAATACCATCCTCACCAATGGTGACACTCAATGCATTGGCGGGCAGAAAAATAGCAGGCTCGAGTGGTTGCCCACTGGCAGTCACCATTTGTCCGTCTTGGTTGATTTGAAAGCTTCCATCACGGGTGTATGCAATGTTGCCATCTGGCAGTAACACTTGGAAAAAGCCTTTGCCGTTAATCGCCAAGTCATTGGAGTTCTCGGTATTACTTAAATTACCTTGGGTATGCAAGCGTTCGGTAGCTGCAGCGCGAACACCGGTACCGACTTGCAAACCTGACGGCAGCGCGTCTTGCGCATTATTCATAGCGCCGGGTTGGCGCATATTTTGATACAGCAAATCTTCAAACACAGCGCGTGAACG